>DATHTQ010000348.1:0-17192 GCA_035463055.1 Candidatus Limnocylindria bacterium | reverse complement strand
CAGCTCCGCCAGGCTGTCCCGGACGACGTGCGCCTGGGACACCGTATACCGGTATTCCCGGGTGTTTAGCGCGTGGACGACCATGATGGGGCATGACAGCTCCGCGCAATAGTCAATCGTCTTGTGCCACAGGTCCATCCGCCAGCGGAGGAAGTCCTCGTCCGACGCGGGCCGCGGCGTGAACCCACGGAACGGCGCGTGGATGGAATGCAGGGACTGGCCGAACTCCCTCAGCCAGCGCTTCGCCTGCGGCACGTCCGGGTCCAGGCGCGGGTCCAGGTGCACGTTGTCCGCCCAGATCTCCACGTCCGAAAACCCGGCGTCCCGGATGGCCCCCAGCGCGTCGCGCAGGCCGAGGCCGTCCAGGGTCCAGGTGGATAAGGCGTATTCCGAGCGGTCGGTGTAAATCGAGCCCATGGCTATCCCCCTTTCGGCAGGCCGGCGGCGGGAATCGGTTTCCCGTGCCCTCAGTTCGCCGCCCCCGCCAGCGCGTTCTCGACGGCCTTGAGCCAGGCCTTGCCGTCCAGCGACGCGCCCGTCACGGCGTCCAGCGCGGGCGTCTGCTCGTCCAGCACGCGCTGCTCCAGCCCCTGCAGGACGCCCTCCCGGCCCATGGGGGCGGTCAGCGTCTCGACGTCCGTCACCTTCGCGCCTTCCACGGTCACGAGCACCTTGTAGTGGAACCGCCCGGCCTTGTACTCGCCCTCGAAGGCCCCGTCCGGGACGCGGGCGAGGTCCACCGCGCCGATGGTCAGGCCGCGCACCTCCCCCATGCCCTGGAACGCGGCGACCCCGGCGACCACCAGCATGGCCAGCATCGCCAGCCCCACCCACTTGAGGACCTTCTTCACGCCTTTACCCCCGCGCCCAGCGCGCCGACCGCGTCGCGGATCTGCCCGTCGCGGTCCTTGCCGGACCAGTTGACCACGGCGCTCGCCCCGGGCTTGGCGCCCTTGGACTCGCACAGCGCGGCCATCTGGCGCGCGGAGCGGTTGCCGCCCAGCCACGCCATGGGGAAATGGTGCGTCACGAACACGCCCACGCGCTTGCCCTTGAGCGGCCCTACCTGCTGCAGGTACGCCTTCATCGGCGGGCACAGCGAGAACCCGTACACCGGCGCGCCGAAGAACAGCGCGTCGTAGGGCGCCACGTCCGGGGTCTCGGTCAGCTTCAGCGGCTCCTTGGCGTTCGGGTCCTCGTTCTGCGCGTGCACGCGCAGGATGTCCGCCTCGTGCCCCTGCGCGGCGAGGGCCTCCCGCAGCTTCTCCGCGACCTGCAGGGTGTTGCCGGTGTGCGAGTAGACAACGATGCCAGCCTTCATATTCCTTGTCCCCCTTCAAATAATGATGCGCGCGAAAGCGCCGGGGTCCTCCCCCGGCGATGGGCCCTACTGGAGGAACGGGAGCGGGAGGATCTTCCCCGCGAAGTACTTGCCCCACGCCAGCGTCTCGCGCAGGTGGTTCTTCCACCAGAACTCCTGCTTGATGGGGCTGGGCGCGCCGGAGGCGTTGAGCCCCAGGTCCTTCGCGACGCGCAGCGCCCTGGGCATGTGGTAGTCGCTGGTCACGATGAGCACGTCCCTCGTGCCGGGGGGCAGGAGGGCGACCGCGTTGGCGATGTTCTCGCGGGTGTTGAAGGAGGTCTCGTCGATGAGCACCTCGCCGCGCGCAGCGCCGTTGCTCACCAGCCAGTCGCGCATGATGGAGGCCTCGGTGGCGGGCTCGTCCTTGCCCTGGGCGCCCGTGACCACGATGGGCACGCGCTTGAGCCAGTAGGTGTCCAGCGCCTTGCTCAGGCGCCACTGCAGCTGCACGCTGGGGGAGCGGTCCGGGTTGACCTGCGCGCCCAGCACGATGATGGCGTCATAGTCGCCGGGCGGCGGCAGCGTATGCTCGAGGTAGAGCTGGTAGGCGAACAGCGCCGCGAACGCCAGCGCGAACAGCCCCGCGAGGCCGGACACCAACCGTACCAGGCACCCCATGCACCCTCC
The DNA here is from genome assembly GCA_035463055.1 of Candidatus Limnocylindria bacterium. Classification (GTDB taxonomy): domain Bacteria; phylum Bacillota; class Clostridia; order Christensenellales; family Aristaeellaceae; genus UBA6115. Next base: position 15,202 of record DATHTQ010000348.1, on the reverse strand, counting down.
CCTGCAGCCCATCCTGTCCCGCGTCCCCCTACATATTGATGCCGATAAAAAATGAAATATACGTTACAGCAGGCCGCCTTGCCGGAAGCTGAACGCCTCGTCCCCCGCGACGACGATATGGTCGTGCAGCCGGATGCCCAGCGGTTCCAGCGCCGCCTGCAGCGCGGTCGTCATATCCACGTCCGCGCGGCTGGGCCTGGCAAGGCCGGAGGGGTGGTTGTGCGCCAGCACGCACGAGAACGCGCCCACGCGCAGCAGCTCCCTGGCGATGAGGCGCGGGTAGACCGCGGTCTCGGCGTCGTCCCCGGAGGACACGAAGGCGTGGGTGATGACCCGGCCCCGCGCGTCCAGCGCGAACATGAGGAACCGCTCCACCGTCTCGCCCATAAGCAGGGCCTTCGCCCGCGCGAGGGGGCTTTCCTCCCCGGCGGCGTCGCGCGCCCGCAGGGCGAGCTCTCCCCGGTACATGCGCAGCAGCGGCAGCAGCACGGAGATGAGCGCGGCGGCGTTCTCCCCCACGCCCTCCACGGCGCGCAGTTCCCCGGGGCTGGCCTCCAGCACGCGGGACAGGCTGCCGAACCGCTCCAGCAGGCGGTGGGCAAGGGGGTTCACGTCGCGCCGGGGGATCGCGTAGGTCAGCAGCAGCTCCAGCGCCTCGTGGGGCGCGAAGCCGTCCAGCCCCGCGCGCTCAAACCGCTCGCGCAGGCGCGCGCGGTGCCCCGCGTGCGGGTTTCCGGCCGCCGTTCCCTCTTCCACGCGGGGAGTATAGCACAGGGATGTATGTCAGGAAACGGGCTTGCCCTGATATTCCCAGAAACGTTTCATCAGGCCGTAGGTGGACAGCGCGGCGGCCAGGGTGAACAGGGTCTCGGGCAGCATGTACGACCCGTTGTACACCAGCGAGTACAGCGGCGCGGCCATCTGCAGCTCGTTTGGGAACAGCGCGTTCCAGATGACCACGCCGGAGATGAAGTGGCACAGGAAGCGCAGGAAGAACGTGAACCCGATGCCCGCGGCGATGGCGGCGGGCCTGCTCTTGATGTAGGGGTTGAAGACGGCCGACAGGCCGATGAGCGTGAACGGCAGGATGTAGTCCAGCACGATGATGCCCGCGGCCATGAGCGGCCCGGTGGCGTACTGGACGTTGCCGAACCCCAGCACCATCTGCAGCAGCGCGTACAGGAACCCGCTGAGCAGGCCCCAGCCCGTGCCGTAGCGGTGGGCGAGGATGACGATGGGCAGCATCGACGCCAGCGTCACGCTGCCGCCGAACGCCCAGAAGCCCGGGAACGCGATGAGGCTGAGCACGGTGCCGATGGCGATGAGGATGGCGGTCTCCACGAGGCGCAGCAGGGACTTGTTCCGCATGGTTGTTTCCTTCTTTCTGGTATGTATCCAATGAGAAAACCGCCCCCGGAAAGCGGAGGGCGGCGATATTACAACACCATTCCCTACGCCGGCATTATCCGGATCAGGTTCAGGGGTTCTGGGCCAGGGCCCAATCTCAGCTGGCGGTAACGCCGGCACCCCCATGCCTTTCGGCACGATGCCATCTTAACCTTGGGGGCGAAGGTTGTCAACCGCTCGGCGGAAGCGGTATACTCCCTCCAAAAGCCTGGTGTAAGGAGCGCGCATGCCGCTGTTTGGGAAGAAGCCCGCCCCGCCGGACCTGTCCGGCAAGACCCGCGAGGAGCTGATGTTCCTCGCCGACACCGCCGACGACCCCGCGGCCGTGCGGCTGGCGCTGCTGAAGGCCGAGGAGATGGACCCCGCGGACACGGAGGTGCAGCGGCGGCTCATCCTGCAGGGCAGGCTGCACGAGCGGGACCCGAAAAGGCCCGACATGTCCGTCATCAAGTCCTACCTGCTCCACGCGTTCGAGCACCCGGAGGACCACCCCCCGGAGCAGGAGCGCGCGATGGCGCGCGAGCTGTTCGACGACGAGCGGCTGGTCAGGGCGATGGGCCTCAGCCCGGACCCGCAGGCGTTCCTGCGCCGGGTGCTGGAGGACCTTTCGCGCGAGTACATCCGCATCTTCCTGCTGGGCGACAGCCGCCACGTGCCGAAGGTGTTCGGCATCTCGTTCCGCCACTCCGCGGAAAAGTACATCGCGCGGCCCGCGCGCGACGTCATCGCCAACATCTTTTCCTCGCCCTACCTGTCGGAAACGGAGTCGCGCACGCTGGCGCGGGCGTTCTACCGCGCCTTCCACGAGGAATCGCGCGGGGACACGAAGGAATTGGACCTCCAGCTCGGGCCGCAGCTGCGCGCCCAGCTGAGCGCGGAGTAGGATGGGCCTTTTTCTGCGCAGGGTCCTGTCGCTGGTCGCCGCGCTGGTCGTGATGGCGGGGTTCTACGCGTTCACCGTGCTGGTGGAAGGCGGCGACAACAGGCGCGGGGGCGACTTCCTCGTGCGCGAGGACCCCTCCCCCGTCACCCCCATCAGCGAGGTGGCGTCCTCCGACGCGCGCGTGCTGGCCCGCGCCTTCGGCGCGTCGATGCCCGTGCCGGGCTCGCCGTCCCAGGGAAGCGTCGCCTCGGGCAGCTACCACGGCTACGTGACGCGCACCCTGCAGATGCAGGGCGCCGCGGGCAGCGTCCGGGGCGTGCGCCCCGCCGCCGCGGCCCCGTCCATCATGCCGCAGGACGCGGTGTTCCTCGCCAGCGACAAGGCGCTGCTCGGGTTCCCCGCGATGGCCGCCATGGAAGGCGGCCGGGAGATCTACGCGCTTTTGACCAACGACGCGGCGTTCCTCATCGTCCCCTCCGTGCCCGGCAACCTTGCGGGCTTCGCCCCGGGGGACCCGTGACGTGACGCAGAAAAGCGAAAAGAAGCCCCGCGGAAGCCGCCTCATCCGCCGCTTCCTGCCCTATTACAAGCCATACCTCGGCATCCTCGCGTTCAGCCTGTTCTGCGCGGTGCTGACCTCGGCGCTGACGCTCGTGTTCCCGCTCATCGTGCGCGACATCACGGACCGCGCCGTCAGCGACCCCGCCAGCCTGCAGAGCCCGCTCGTGCTGCGCATGGGCGGGCTGTACGTGCTGCTGCTCATCACCGAGGCGCTGGCGCGGTTCTACATGAGCAACCGCGGCCACGTCATGGGCGCGATGATGGAGAAGGACATGCGCCGCGACGTGTTCGCCCACCTCTCGCAGCTCTCCTTCTCCTGGTACAGCAATACCAAGATCGGCCAGGTGATGTCGCGCATCACCAACGACCTCAACGAGATCACCGAGTTCGCCCACCACAGCCCGGAGGAAATCCTCGTCGCGGGCATCCGGCTGACCGCGGCGTTCGCGCTGCTCTCGGGCATGAACCTGCGCCTGACGCTCATCGTGTTCGTGGCGCTGCCGGTGATGCTGACGTCGGTGTTCCTGTTCCACCGCAAGCTGCGCGAGGCGTTCTCCAAGGCCCGCCACCAATTGGGCGAGATCAACGCGCTGACCGAGGACGCGCTGCTGGGCATGCGCGTCGTGCAGTCCTTCGCCAACGAGGATTTGGAGAACGAAAAGTTCGCAACGGGCAACGAGGCGTTCCTGCGCCTCAAGCGCTACCAGTTCCGCGTGATGGCGGGCTACCACTCCACCACGCTGTTCCTCAGCGGCGTCATGAACCTGCTGGTCATCCTGTTCGGCGCGGCGTACCTCTCCCGCGGGGAACTGACCCCGGGCGGCTTCGCGTCCTATCTGCTGTACGTCAATATTTTACTCAACACCGTGACCCGCCTCGTGGACTTCGGCGAGCAGTACCTGCGCGGGCTGACGGGGCTGGAGCGGTTCTACGGCCTGCTCGACGCGCCGCGCGACATCCGGGACCTGCCGGGCGCGAAGGAGCTGAAGGACGTCCGAGGCGAAATCACGCTGGACAACGTGAGCTTCGCATACCCCGACGGCGGGGGCATGGTGCTGGAGGGCGTCAGCCTCACGGTGCCGCCGGGGCAGAACGTCGCGCTGGTGGGGCCCAGCGGCTCGGGCAAGACGACGCTGTGCAACCTCATCCCGAGATTTTATGAAGCCACGTCCGGGCGCGTGCTGGTGGACGGGCGCGACGTGCGGGAGGTGACCCTGAAATCGCTGCGCGGCGCCGTGGGCATGGTGCAGCAGGACGTGTTCCTCTTCTCCGGCACGGTGCTGGAGAACATCGCCTACGGCAGGCCCGGCGCAAGCCGGGAGGAAGTGGAGGCGGCCGCCCGGCGCGCGGGCGCGCACGCGTTCATCGCGGCGCTGCCCCAGGGGTACGACACCTACGTGGGCGAGCGGGGCGTCAAGCTGTCCGGCGGCCAGCGCCAGCGGCTGTCCATCGCGCGCGTGTTCCTGAAGGACCCGCCCATCCTGCTGCTGGACGAGGCGACCAGCGCCCTGGACAACGAGAGCGAGCTGCTGGTGCAGAGGTCGCTGGAGGAGCTCGCCCGCGGGCGCACGACGCTGACCATCGCCCACCGGCTCACCACCATCCGAAACGCCGACGTCATCTGGGTGCTGACCGACAAGGGCCTCATGGAGCGCGGCACCCACGACGAGCTCATGGCCCGGCGCGGGCTGTACTACGACCTGTACCGCCTATACGACGCGCGCAGGGAAACCGGCGCGGAACCCGCGCAGGAAGCGGCGCGCGCGGTATAATCCGGGTATCCGGCAGGGGGCGCAGAAGCGCCCCCGAAACGCAGGGTTGGGAGGGCGGCATGGAAGTCACGTTCATCGGCGCCTCGCGCGAGGTGACCGGCAGCGCGTTCCTGGTGACGGCGGGGGGCCGACACGTCCTGGTGGACTGCGGCATGGAGCAGGGAAAGGACACCTACGAGAACCAGCGGCTCCCGGTGTCCCCCTCCATGGTGGACGCCGTGGTGCTCACCCACGCGCACATCGACCATTCCGGGATGATCCCCGCGCTGTACAGGGAAGGCTTCCGCGGCGCCATCCACGCCACACCCGCCACGCGCGCCCTGTGCGACATCATGCTGCGCGACTCCGCCCACATCCAGGAGTCCGAGGCCGAGTGGCGCAACCGCAAGGCGGCGCGCTCCGGCGATATGCCCTACGAGCCGCTGTACACCCAGGAGGACGCCGAGGGGGCGCTGCGCCTCTTCCGCCCGCTGCCATACGGGCAGACGCGCGAGGTGCTGCCCGGGTGCCTGCTCACGTTCACCGACGCGGGCCACCTGCTGGGCAGCGCGAGCGCGACGGTGCAGATCACGGAGGGCGGCGAGACCCGCACGGTCGTCTTCTCCGGCGACGTGGGCAACCTGCGCCAGCCCATCATCAACGACCCGCAGTACCTGCGCAGCGCGGATTTTGTGGTGATGGAGACCACCTACGGCGACACGCTGCACGGCCCCGCGCCGGACTACCTCTCCGACCTCGCCGACGCGCTGCAGGCCGCGTTCGACCGCGGGGGCAACGTCGTCATCCCCTCCTTCGCGGTGGGCCGCACGCAGGAAATCCTGTATTTTCTTCGCGAAATCAAGGAGAAGGGCCTGGTGAAGGGCCACGACGGCTTCCCGGTGTACCTGGACAGCCCGCTGGCCATCAAGGCGACGCAGGTGTTCGAGGACGCCGCGGACGAGGTGTTCGACCCGGAGATGCGGGCCCTGCTGGACCGGGGAATCAACCCCATCGACTTCCCGGACCTCGTCGCCAGCGTGACCGCGGAGGACAGCAAGAAAATCAACCGCGAGAAGCGCCCCTGCGTCGTCATCTCCGCCTCCGGCATGGCCGAGGCGGGCCGCATCCGCCACCACCTCAAGCACAACCTGTGGCGGCCGGAGTCCATGGTGCTGTTCGTGGGCTACCAGAGCGCGGGCACGCTGGGCCGCCAGCTTGTGGACGGCGCGAAGGCGGTGCGCCTGTTCAACGACACCATCCAGGTGAAGGCGCAGATCCGCCAGCTGCGGGCCATCTCCGGCCACGCGGACCAGGCGGGCCTGCTCAAGTGGCTTGAGAATTTCAATCCCAAACCCCGGCGCGTGTTCCTCGTGCACGGGGACGAGGAGGTCATGCTGGAATTCGCCGCCATGCTTAAGGAACGCGGGTACGAGACCTTCGCCCCCTATTCCGGCGACGCGTGGGACCTGGCGAAGGACGCGCAGAGCGAGAGCGGCCCCCGCGACCTGGCCGTCACCCCCGAGGCGCGCCGCAAGGACAAAAAGGCCGGCGACCCGCTGGAGGCCGCGCTGGCCACCCTCACCGCGCTGACGAACGAGGTCGGCATGAAGGGCGGGAAGCGGGAACGGCTCGCGGAGCGGATTACGGAACTGGTGAAGGGGTGGGAGGGGTAAGGCCGTCAAATCCGCGTGGACCCACCGGGGACGCAAGGCCGGAGGCATCCGCCGCATCCCGCATGAACCCACTGGGAATGTGAGGCAGCATCCATACACCCCGTCCTGCACCTGCGTAAACCAGCAAGAAAGACATGGCGCCATCCACGCGGGGACGGCGCCTTTTCTTATGGACCGCGCCGCACTGAAGGCCCTCCCAATGCCCTGCGGTTTATTTGAACCCGATATAAGTTTGTATAATGGTAATATCCTGAGGTCTGTGACTGACCGACGCCGCATCCTCTCCTCCCGACACCGACAACTGCATACGCGAAAAGGAGGGCGTCCCATGAAACTGAGAAGATATGCCGCTCTCATCCTGTGCGCCGTGCTGCTGGCGGCCATGGCGCCGCGCGCTGAAGCCGCCCAGATGTTCACCACCCCCGTCATCTACTGGGTCAGTTCCCTGAGCGGCACCGCCCTGAAGGTCTACTGGCATCCGTCCACCGGCGCCGTAGGCATCGAGTACATGGTGGAGCGGGCCCCGGCCGCTGCCGGCCCGTGGGCCGTCGCGAAGATGAGCACGACGCTCACGGAGTTCACCAACTACTTCCTCACCCCCGGCACCGCGTACTTCTTCCGGGTCACCGCCTCCCGGGAAATCATGCCGGGCATCTGGGCGTCGTCGCCGCCCAGCAAGGTCGTCGGCGGGGTCCCGCTGGCCAAGCCAACGGGCGTGGCCGTCACGCCGGTCTCCTCCTCCGTGTTCCGGGTGAGCTGGAACGCCGTGCCCCACGCCACGGGGTACGGCATCTTCCGGGGCCTTTCCAAGACCGGCCCGTTCACCTTCGTCGGCTCCACAACGGCCCTCTCCAAGCAGATCTTCGGCCACACCCCCGGGGTCTTCTACTACTACTTCGTCTGGGGGACCAAAACCATCGGCTCCGCTACGTACACCGGCGCGCCGGCGAGCGCGCAGGGCATCACCTTCGCCGTCCCGGCCATCAGCGGCATCGTCTCCGCCGGCGCCATGAAGGCCAAGGTCACCTGGGGCGCAATCGCCGGCGCGACGGGGTACGAGCTCTGGCGCCGCAAGGGGTCCTCCGGCGCGTTCTCGCTTGCCTACACGGGTTCGCTGGCCTCCTTCACCGACGCCGGCCTCACGCCCGGCGCGGCGTACCACTACCGCGTGCGCCCGTTCCGGCGGGTGTTCAGCGTCAACTACTACGGGCTCTACTCCCCGGTCAAGACGTACACGGTCCCGTGACCGCCCCCGCGGCACGCCTCCCCGCATCGCCGGCGGGCGTGCCGCTGTTTGCCGGTAATTATATTGGGTAAAATATAATTGTCAGCGGCAGTAATACAGCCCGTCCGTTCCGGAATGCGGCGCGCCGCGAGAACACTGTCCGGAAAGGACACAAAGGAGACCAAGATGCTGAGAATCGCAATCATACTGGGCAGCACGCGCCCCGGCCGCGTGGGCGAGGCCGTCGCGAAGTGGGTGCTGGAGCAGGCCCGCAAGCGCCAGGACGCGGAGTTCGAGCTGGTGGACGTGAAGGACGCCAACCTGCCGCTGCTGGACGAGCCCTACCCCGCCGCGATGAACCAGTACCAGAACGAGCACACCAAGGCGTGGGCGCAGAAGATCGGCCGCTACGACGGGTTCGTGTTCGTGACCGCGGAGTACAACCGCAGCGTGCCCGGCGCGCTCAAGAACGCGATCGACTTCGTCTACGCCGAGTGGAACAACAAGGCCGCGGGCTTCGTGAGCTACGGCAGCTCCGGCGGAACACGCGCGGTGGAGCACCTGCGCGGCATCATGGGCGAGCTCCAGGTCGCCGACGTGCGCCAGCAGGTCATCCTGCCGCTGTGGTCGGACTTCAAGGACTTCACGGACTTCGCGCCCCTGCCCATCCACGAGGGCGAGCTGCAGACGCTGCTCGACCAGGTCATCGCCTGGGCGGGCGCGCTGAAAACGCTGCGCGGCAAGTAAGCGCGGCCAGGGACCGCCCCGCCGGATATGAACTCCGGGGGGCGGTTTTTCGCGCCGCCCGTCATCCGTCCCACGGGAAAAGGCCCGGCCGCGTATGCAGCCGGGCCTCCGTCGTCCGCGCCTCTGCCGTGGGGGCGCGGGCTTGCTTAGTTCGGCATCTTCACGGCCCTGTACCCGGACAGCGGGCCGTAGTAGCTCAATCCGTAGGCGCGCAGGTAGGGCTGGATGCGGAAGAAGTAGGTGGCGCCGGGCTTGAGGTTCGTCGCCGTGTAGGACAGGGCGGCGGTGGTGCCCAGCAGCCTGTAGCCGCTGCCCGAGACGGAGGACACCAGCACCTCGTAGGCGGCCGCGCCGTCCGCCTTGGTCCAGGTGAGCTTGACGCGGGTGGAATTGACGGCCTGCGCGGTGAGCAGCGTGGACTTGCCGATGGGCACGCCCGCCTTCGCCGCGCTGTACGCGCCGAACTGCCCCGCCTGGGCGCCGTAGGCGCGGATCTTGTAGAAGTAGCGGATGCCGGGCTGCAGGTAGGTGTTGCCGAACGTGGTCGCCGTGACCTTCTTGACGAGCGTGTAGCCCATGCTCGAGCTCGTGCTGCGCCACACCTCGTAGCCCGCGGCGCCGGGGACGGCCTTCCAGACGACCTTCAGGGCGGCGGCGTTGATGGGCTCCACGAGGGTGATTTCCGCCTTGCCCAGGGCGGGCGCCTGGTTGACGGTCACCGCGGCGGTGCCGCTCGCGCCGCTGCCGTCCTGCGCCATGGCGGTGATGACGGCCGTGCCGACGGCCTTCGCGGTGACCAGGCCGGAAGCGGACACCGTGGCGACCGCCGTGTTGCTGGACGTCCAGGCCACGGCCTTGTTGGTCGCGCCGGCCGGGAGCACATTGGCCGTCAGCTGGCGGGTCTCCCCGGGCACCAGCATGGCGGACGCCGGGGAGACGGTGACCCCGGACACGAGGACGTCGCCCGGTTTCGCGGTGACGATGGTGAACGTCCTGGTGAACGACTTGACCAGCCCGCCGCCCACGTCCACCTCCAGGACGATGGCGCCGGAGACCCCCCCGGCCGGCGTGAAGGCGCTGCTCCCGGTGCGCCCGGTGACGATGTCCGCCGGGCTCTCCGTGAGCTTGCCCTGCGCGTCAACGGTGTACCAGTAATAGCTGGTGGACACGGGCGCCGCCCCGCCGGTGAGGGACCAGGTGGCCGTGACGGGGACGCCGGCCAGGACAACGGACTTGTCCAGCGCCAGGTTCGCCTTCATCGCGGCGGGCGCGCCGGTGATGGAGAACAGGGCGGTGCTGCAGGACACCTCGGTCCCGTTCGCGTCGGTGATGGACATCACGAAGGAGCCGGAGACCCCGACTTTCGGCGTCAGCGACGCCGAGCCGGAGGCCAGCGAGGTGTTATAGGTGTCCGAGCCGTAGGACGTCCCGTCCGACTCGCTGATTTCCCACCAGTAGTCGATGTCGTAGGGAGGCACGCCCCCCGTGACGGTCCAGGTGGCGGTGATGGTCCCGCCGGCGGCGACGGTGCTCTTGTTGAGCACGGCGCTGCCTTCCAGGGCGGCGGCCCGCGCGCCCAGCGGGAGCGCCGCCAGGGTCAGCGCGAGGATCAGGGACAGGATGAGGGTGCGCCGCAGCGCGCGATACAACATGGTATAACCTCCGTTCTTTGATGGGTATCGGGGATGGTCCCATGCGCCCTGGCGGCCCGGCCGCGCCCGATGCGGGGCTGCCGGGTCCCTGCGCGTCAGCGTTCCTGCGCAGCGAAAAGCGGGGGTGTGACGCCGGGTGCAGGCAAGGATGTCATTCGCTTCTCCGTTCACGGGGTCCTGGCGTATCATGGTCAAGCACGGTTCCCAGGTGGCGGCATATTCCATATGCTATGCAGAACACTTAACCATTTTCCGGTGACATTAAACACTATTGCCGTTTATGTCGTAGAATATACTTTCTGTCAGGAGCATGTGAAATGCCGAAAAACCCGGCCTGGCGCACGCCGTGCCGGGTTTTCATTTTTCTTCAGTCCGTATCGGCGGGCGCCGCCGGCGGCGGTCCGCAGGCCGCCCGGCGCGCCCGCGCGGCGCTAGGTCAGGCAGAAAATCCCCTTAGGCCGGCAGCTCCAGCTCCAGCGTCACCGGGCAGTGGTCGCTGCCGTACACCCGGTCCTGGATGCCCGCCTCGCGGATGTGCGGGCGCAGGCGGTCGGACACGAGGAAGTAGTCGATGCGCCAGCCGGTGTTGTTCATGCGGGCGTTGCCGATGTAGCTCCACCAGGTGTAGGCGTCCCTGCGGTCCGGGTAGAGGAAGCGGAAGGTGTCGGTGAAGCCGCTGTTCAAGAGCAGGGAAATCTGCTCCCGCTCCTCGTCGGAGAAGCCCGGCTGGCCGCGGTTGGCCCGGGGGTTCCTGAGGTCGATCTCCTGGTGGGCGACGTTGAGGTCGCCGCAGTAGACGACGGGCTTCTGCCTGTCCAGCGCCATGAGGTACCCGCGGATGCAGCCCTCGAAGTGCAGCCGGAACGGCAGGCGCGCCAGGCCCGGCTGGGCGTTGGGGACGTAGGCGTTGACGAGGAAGAAGTTCGGGTATTCCAGCGTCAGCACGCGCCCTTCGTCCAGGTGCTCGCCGCCGATGCCCATCGTTACGGCCATGGGCTCGTGCCGGGTGAAGACCGCGGTGCCGGAATAGCCCTTCTTCTGCGCCGAGTGCCAGAAGTCGAGGTAGCCGGGCGGGTCGTAGTCCGCCTGGCCCTTCTGCATCTTGGTCTCCTGCAGGCAGAAGAAGTCCGCCCCCTGCGCGAGGAACGCCTCGTCGAAGTTCTTCTTCAGCACCGCGCGGAAGCCGTTGACGTTCCAGGACACGAATTTCATGCGCCGTCCCCTTTGCCAGTTTCCTTGAAGTATACTCCGTCCGCCTGTATAATCAAGGCAAAAGGGGGCACGGCATCCCCGCGCCCCGGTCGGAGGAAAGATGTATACGGCAAGCGAAACCCGCTACGGGGCGATGCGGTACAAGCGCGTGGGCAGCAGCGGCGTCCGGCTGCCCTGGGTGTCCCTGGGCCTGTGGCACAACTTCGGGGGCGCGCACCCGCACGAGAACAGCCGCCGGATGGTCCTGGGCGCGTTCGACCTGGGCGTCACCCACTTCGACCTCGCCAACAACTACGGCCCCCCGCCCGGCAGCGCGGAAACCACCTTCGGGCGCATCCTGAAGGAGGACCTCAAGCCTTACCGGGACGAGCTCATCATCTCCACCAAGGCGGGCTACCTCATGTGGCCCGGGCCCTACGGCGAATGGGGCAGCCGCAAGTACCTGCTCTCCAGCCTGGACCAGAGCCTCACGCGCATGGGCCTGGACTACGTGGACATCTTCTACTCGCACCGCTTCGACCCGGACACCCCGCTGGAGGAAACCATGGGCGCGCTGGCCCAGGCGGTGCGGCAGGGCAAGGCGCTGTACGCGGGCATCTCCAACTACGGCCCGGACCAGGCGCGCGAGGCGGCGCGGCTGCTGAAGGACATGGGCACGCCCTGCCTCATCCACCAGCCGCGCTACAGCATCCTGGACCGCACGCCGGAGAACGGCCTGTACGATGCGCTCGGGGAGCTGGGCATCGGCGCCATCCCGTTCTCGCCGCTGGCGCAGGGCCTGCTGACGGCCCGCTACCTGGAGGGCATCCCCGCGGACTCCCGCGCCGCCGGCCCCAGCCCGTTCCTCAAGGCCGAGCAGGTGACCGAGGAAACGCTGGGCAGGATCCGCGCATTGAACGATATCGCCCAGGCGCGCGGGCAGAGCCTCGCGCAGATGGCCGTCGCCTGGCTGCACCGCACGCCGGTGACCGCGTCGGTCATCATCGGGGCGAGCAAGTTCTCCCAGATCGAGGAGTGCGTCAGGGCGCAGGACGCCGCGCCGTTCTCGGACGAGGAGCTGCAGCGCATCGACGCGCTCGCGCCCGCCTGACCCTCCCCGAGCCGGCCGCCAGGAAGCTGCAAATGGACATCGTCAACGTGTACCGCGAGCGCATGCCCGAATGCCGGTTCATCGGGAAGCGCTACACCGAAGCGGACCGCACCGGCGGCACGTTCGCCCAGAAGTGGGGCGAATGGTTCCGGCAAGGGTGGTTTGACATGCTCGGCCAGCGTGTCAGCGCGCAGTGGAGCGCCGCCTTCCCGGAGGCGAACAGCTCCTTCGGCATGTTCCGGCTGGGTGCGCAGGGGGAGGAGGAGTACTGGATCGGCCTGTGCCTCCCACCCGGCACAGCCGTGCCAGGGGGCTTCGATCACATTGACCTCCCGGCTGCGGACCTGGGGGTTTGCTGGATACAGGGCAAGCCCCCATCCATCTATTCCGGCGAGGACGAGGCGCTGGGGCGCATGAGGGCGGAGGGATTCACGCCGATGGAAGGCCCGGAAGCCGCGTTCAAGTTCCTCAAGCGCTACGTCAGCGGGCGCTATACGCAGCCGGACGCGCAGGGCAACCTCATCCTCGACCTGCTTGCCCCGATCCGCCCCGAAACGCCCGGGGGCGCCGCGGCCGCCATAGGCCGGAGGGACGGCAACGCCCAGCCATGAAGGAGGGGGACCGAATGGACATCGTCAACGTCTACCGCGAGACCGCGCCGCCCAGCCGCTTCATCGGCAAGCGCTACACCGACATGGACCGCGCCGGGGGCAGCTTCGGCGCGAAGTGGGACGAGTGGCACCAGCACGGCTGGTTCGCCCTATTGGAGGGCCTCGCCCCGCCGGAATGGGCGGGAACCTTCCCGGAGGCGCAGAGCTACATTGGCTTAATGCGATGGGACGGCGGCGGCGCGATGGAGTACTGGATCGGCCTGTTCCTGCCCCCGGGCACCGGGGCGCCGGAAGGATTCCTGAGCATCGATTACCCGGCGACGGACCTCGGCGTGTGCTGGCTCAAGGGGCGGATGCCCGAGATCTTCAGCCGCGAGGAGGAGTGCCTCGACCGCATGAAGGCCGAGGGCTTCACCCTGCGCCAGGGCGCGCACGGCCCGGAGATGGTGGCGGAGCGCTACCAAAGCCCGCGCTTCACCGACGAGGACGCCAGGGGCAACGTTATCCTCGACATCGTCGCCGCCATAGAGCCGGAGCTCGGCGCGGACACCGCGGGCAGGCAGTACTGCGACCGCGACTTCCTCGCCTTCGAGGGCGAAACGTGCCCGGAGTGCAAACGCCCCGGCGCGCCCCTGCAGCCCGACGACCCCATCTTCATCGGCGAGCTGCCCGGGCCCCTTCGCAACGCCCTGCAGATCGCGTTCTCCGCGCGGGACATCCCCTTCACCGCGCTGCCGCACATGGGCAGCGGGTTCACGATGGCCGCGGGCGATTTGCTGGAGACCTGGCGCGTCTACGTGCCGTTCGAGCGCTCCGCCGAGGCGGACTCCGCGTTGGGCGGCCTGCTGACCGGCTGGCGCACCGGCGGCGCGCCGTCCCCGAACGAGCCGCGGGGATGATCGTCCTGCTCGTCACCGCGCGCCTGCGCGCGCCCTGGTGCCGCAGCCTCAAGGACAAGCGGTCCGTCGTGGCGGGCGTCATGAACGCGCTGAAGAAGCGGTTCAACGTCTCCGTCGCGGAGAGCGGCCTGCAGGACAGCCACACGCTGATGGAAATCAGCGCCGCCGCGCTCGCCTTCGACGCCGCCCAGGCGGACGCCGTCGCCCAGAGCCTCTACGCCGCCGCGCAGGGCGCGACGGACGCGGAGCTGTACGAGTGGGACGCGGAGTATAGGTAGACGCGGGATACGCTTTGGGGACTACGTCCCCAAACCCCTGTCCGGGGCGTTCCTCCCCGGACCCCATTTTTGGATGCTTGGCTCAGCAGAGGGTAATAGAGCATGAATGAAATGACCATCCGGATGGCGCGGGAGGACGACGCGGAGGGCATCCTTCGCATCTACGCCCCGTGCGTGCTGGACACGCACATCTCCATGGAGGTAGAAGTGCCGACGTTGGACGCGTTCCGCGCGCGCATCGCGGGCGTCCTCGCCGAATACCCCTACCTCGTGTGCGTGGCGGGGGGCGACATCGCCGGGTACGCCTACGCCCACCGCCACATGGAGCGCGCGGGCTACCGCTGGAACGCGGAGCTGTCGGTCTACGTCTCCGCCGCGCACCGGCGCCGGGGCGTCGCACGGGCGCTGTACGGCGCGCTGCTGGACATCCTGCCGCTGCAAGGCGTCCGCAGCGTCTACGGCGGCGTCGCGCTGCCCAACCCGGAAAGCGTCCGCCTGCACGAGTCTTTCGGCTTCAGCCTTATCGGCGTATACCCCCGCACGGGCTACAAGCTCGGCGCCTGGCACGACGTCGCGTGGTACGGGAAAACCATCGGGGAGTTCGGGCCGGAGCCGGAGCCGTTCGTGCCCATAGGGCAGGTGGACCCGGAAGCCGTCGGCGAAATCCTCGCCCGCCGCGGCGCGGAACTCCTGCCCCGATAACGCGAACCGCAAGCCCTAATCAGCGCGCGAAAAAGCCCGCGGCGTGGACCGCGGGCTTTCCTATGGGGTCCGGGGATGAAGCCTCCGTCCGTTCCTCCGGTCCCCGTTATTCCCCCTCGACCTCCGCAATCAAATGCCCATACCCCGCGGCCTCCATCTCCTGCAGCGGGATGAAGCGCAGCGACGCGCTGTTGATGCAGTAGCGCGTGCCGTTGGGCGACTCCGGGTCGTGCAGGAACACGTGGCCCAGGTGGCTGTCGCCGGAGCGGCTTCGCACCTCGGTGCGCCGGCGGCCCAGCGAGAGGTCCTCCTTCTCGACGATAACGTCGTCCCGGATGCCTTCGCTGAACGCGGGCCACCCGCACGAGCTCTCGAACTTGTGCCGGGAGGAGAACAGCGGCTCGCCGGTCACGCCGTCCACGTAGATGCCCGGCTCGTCCCGGTCCCAGTACTCGTTCTGGAAGGGCCGCTCGGTGCCGGCCTGCTGGGTGACGAAATATTGCAGCGGGGT
>DATHTQ010000347.1:0-8099 GCA_035463055.1 Candidatus Limnocylindria bacterium | reverse complement strand
ACCGCCTCCTTGCCCGAAAGCGGTATCCCCGCGTGCTTGAGCATATACATGACGCCCTTGGGCGTGCACGCGACGACGCCCTCCTGCGCGGTGAACAGCCTGCCCGCGTTGATAAGGTGGAACCCGTCCACGTCCTTCTCGGGCAGGATGGCGGCCAGCGCCTGGTCCTCGTCCAAATGCTTGGGGAGCGGCAGCTGCACGAGGATGCCGCTGATGCGTCCGTCCTCGTTGAGGCCGCGGATGGTGTCCAGCAGCTCCTGCTGGGAGCAGGCGGCGTCCAGGCGGATGGTACGCGAATAGATGCCGATGGCCTCGCACGCCAGGCCCTTGTTGCGCACGTAGATGTGGCTGGCGGGGTCGTCCCCGACGATCACGACGGCAAGGCCCGGATGGATCCCCTGCGCCTTGAGCTCCTCCACGCGCGCTTTCTGCCTGGCCGTCAGCTCATCGGCCATCTCGCGGCCGGATAGGATGGTCGCCATGTTCACGCACCCCCGTCTTCCATAAGTTTCCTCAGTCCGATGACAGCGACGCCCACGGCGTTATCCGAGGACAGCGCCGGTTTCCCTCTTGTGATGCGAAGGGAGGTATGCAGCCTGTCCGCCCGCGCGCGCATCCGCTCCAGTAAAAGGCTGGACGAGGCCACGCCGCCGCAGAGCAGCACATCCCTGATTCCCGTATCTTCCGCCGCCCGCGCGAGGATTTTGGCCAGGCTGCGCGCGATGACGTCGAACAGCTCCGCCGCGATTTGCCCTTGGGGCAGCGCGCCGGCCTGCGCGTCGCGCTGTGCGGCCGCCTCGGCGCCTGAGAAATGCAGCGAGTATCCCTTGGTGGCGGAAGGATAGCGCCCCGTGGGGGCGGCGTCCCACGCCAGGCCTTCCATTTCCGCGCCCGCGGGGAACCGCATCCCCAGTGCAACGCCGACGCGGTCCAGCAGCTGCCCGGCGCTGATGTCCCCCGTCCCGCCAAGCGCCTCGACCCGGTCCTGTGCGATTTTCAAAAGCTGGGTCGTGCCGCCGGAGAGATGCACCGCCAGGAACTCCGCAGGGAACCCTGGGTTGTCCAGCAGCGCGGCCGCCAGGTGCCCGCGCTGGTGCGTCGTGGTATAACAGCGCGCCCCCGCGACCGCGGCGGCGCTTCGCGCGAACGACGCGCCCGCCCGGAACACCGGCATATACGAATCGTCGCCGTCCGCCGGCCGGTCGCTCGCGCAGATCGCAATGACTTGCGGGCGCCCCGCCTCCGCCACCGCCTGTTCGATGAGGTCCGGCAGTCGGGTGACGTGGGCGAACAGCGCCTCGCTCTGCCGAAGCCCCCGTTCGCCCGCGGGCACGTTCAGCATGCGCCGCGCGTTCGCCAAAATCCTGCCCTGTGTGTCCACCAGCGCGCACGAAGTGGTATAGCAGCTAGTGTCCAGGCCCAGGACCGCCTGGGTCACGGGTTTTTCGCGTCGGCAGCTTTCCCCAGGACCGCGTGGATGAACTTGCTGTCGCTTTCCTCGCCGAAACGCTTGGCGAGCTCGACCGCCTCGTTGATGACGATGCCCTTCGCGTCGTTGCCGGCTTCCAGTTCGTACATCGCGAGGTGCAGGATGGCGCGGTTGAGCACGGGGATGCGCTCCAGCGCGCGCCTGGGGCTCAGCGACCTGATGGTCTCGTCAAACGCGGCGCATCGCTCCCCGGTCACGCGCAGCGCCTCCGTGATGTATTCCTCGTCGCCCCCGACGTTCTGCGCGTCCGGCTCGCCCTCGAGCACCTGGCGCGCGTCCCCGCCGTTCATCATGCGGGCATAGATCATCTGCAGCGCAATCCTGCGCGCGGCATGGCGTGCCATCTATCCGTTCACTCCCTGGCTGTCGCCGCCGGCGCCGGGCGCCTCTTTCTTCATTTCCGCCGCCCTGCGCACCTTCTCCAGGTCCTCCGCCGTATAGACGACCCTGCGGTTCTTGGGCGGGATCACCTTGTCGATGAGCTTGGCGGTCGCCTTGCCGATGGTCTCCGCCGAGCCGATGAACACGCCCACCATGGTGACCGCGAAGATGAGCAATGTCTTCCAGAACCCCAGCAGCGCGAGCATCAGCCCGAGGAAGAAGAATGCGACGCCGAACGACAGCCTGCCCTGCGGCGTGCCGGGCTTGAAGGCCCTTTTTAGGAACTCATCGAGCCTGTTCATCTTGACCTTCCTTCGCTTCGGCCTGCGCTCCCGGCCCGCCGGCCGCACCAACCGCGGCCGTATCCCGGGTCAGCCGGATTTCCTCCGGCTTGATGAGGTATGGCGATTCCTTGACGGCGCTGTCCGCGTTGACGACGCTGACGCGGACGTCCTTCGCGTCGATGCCGCCGGTGGCCAGCAGGTGCTTGCGGACGTGCTTTTGGATGGCTGCCACCGCCAGCGGGATGCTGACGTTCTCGGCCAGCGTGGCCTTGAGGTTGACTACGACCCCGCCGCGGGTGTTGTTCACCTGCAGGTCCTGCAGCTTGATCTCCTCATGCTCGCCAAGGCACTTGCGGATGATGGACTCGATGGCCTGCACGCTGATGCGCATCTCGCCCGCGTCGGTCTTCTGAAGGACATAACTGTCCCGGGACGCGCGCATGCGCCGAGGCAGCGACAGCGTGAAAGCGCCGAAGAGGATGGCCAGCGCGCCCGCGGCGGCGATGGCGAGCCGGGTCACGGTAAAGAACCCTTCCCCTTCGCGGGAGATGCGGATCTCGCTGAGCTGGAGGCTGCCGATGAGGATGGCGGCCCCGACGAACACCATCAGGATGGCGCCGAACACCAGCGCGATGCGTTGCCAGAGGGACAGCTTCGTTTCCATCTTGCTGCCTTCAGGCCTTGCGCCGCTTGGCGGAGGTCTTTTTGGAGGGTTTTTCGCCGGGCGCGTCCGCGGCGTCTTCAGCGGATATGCCGCCCGCCGCCGTCTCGTCCGCATCGCTTGTGTAAGGGGTCTCGTCCGCGGGCGCGGTCAGCGGGCTTTCCTGCGAAAATACGGGGTCGTCCGCTTCCGGGACGACGACGATCTCCTCCTCGGGCTGCGCAGGGGCGGCTTCCGCCTCGGGCGCGTCGGGGACGATCTCGACCGGGTTCATGGCGGTTCTCGGTTCCGCGTCGGCCTTGCCCCCGTCCTCGCGGCCCGCCTTCTCTGCCTTGCGGTCCTTCTTCGCGGGCGCGGCGATCTGGGGGATGTTGGCGGCCGCGAGGCGGCTCTGTGCGTCCTGCTTGTCCTTCTCGAAGCTGACTCCCTGCACGTGCACGTCCACGCGGGCGACGCGCAGGCCGGTCATGGACTCGATGGACTTGCGGACGTTCTCCTGGACCTCGGACGCGACCTTCTGGATGGGCTGGCCGTACTCGACGATGGCGTACAGGTCCACCGAAACTTCCTCGCTGCCCACCTCGACCTTGACGCCCCGGGTGACGTTGCGGTTCTTGCTGATGATTTCCCCGATGCCGCCCGCGGTGACCATGCCGGCGATGCCCTCGACCTCGCTGGCGGCGATGCCGGTGATGATGGCGATGACCTCGTTGGCATAGGTGATCGAGCCGCCGTCTGGGGCGATCCCCTCCGCGTTGACCGGCAGGTTGTCCTTTATTTTAGCCATGCGGCAAACCTCCTTGGTCCTTTGGGCCAGTATACCAAACCCCCGGGGGGATTACAATGCGGCGTCCCTGGAGACGGGCGGCGCGCTCGCGATGTGCAGGTTTTTCAGCTGCTCGTCCCCCACGCGCGAGGGGGTGTCCATCATGAGGTCCGACGCGTTCTGCGCCTTGGGGAACGCGATCACGTCCCGCAGGCTTTCCGCGCCGGTCAGCATCATCATCAGCCTGTCGATGCCGAACGCGAACCCGCCGTGCGGCGGCGTGCCGTAGCGGAACGCGTCAAGCAGGAAGCCGAACCGCTCCCACGCCTCGTCGTGGGTGAACCCGAGCAGCGAGAACATCCGCTCCTGAAGCTCCGACGCGTGGATGCGGATGGAGCCGGAGCCCATCTCGATGCCGTTGAGCACGAGGTCGTAGGACTTCGCACGGACCTGCTCCGGATGCTCGTCCAGAAGTTCGAAGTCCTCCTCCATCGGCATGGTGAACGGGTGGTGCGCCGCTTGGTAGCGGTTCTCCTCCTCGTTCCACTCCAGCAGCGGGAACTCGGTCACCCAGGTCAGTTTATATGTACCCGCCTGGACCAGGCCGAGCTGGCGGC
Source organism: Candidatus Limnocylindria bacterium (assembly GCA_035463055.1). Classification (GTDB taxonomy): domain Bacteria; phylum Bacillota; class Clostridia; order Christensenellales; family Aristaeellaceae; genus UBA6115. Next base: position 3,901 of record DATHTQ010000347.1, on the reverse strand, counting down.
CCAGCCGCACGCGCAGCTGCCCCATGGCGTTCAGCGCGGTCAGGCGCTTGTCGGCGATGAGGAACAGCGCGTCCCCGGGCTTCGCCTCCATGGCCGTGAGCAGTGCGTCCAGCTTCTCCTGAGACAGGAACTTCGCGAAGCTTGAGCGCTGCGCGCCGTCGGGGTTGATGGCCAGCCAGGCCAGGCCCTTGACGTGGTAGGTCTTCACGAACTCGGCCAGCGCGTCCATCTCCTTGCGGGAGAGCGCCTCGGCGGCGCCCTCCGCCTTCATCGCGCAGACGATGCCGCCCGCGGCGACGGCGCCCTCGAACACCGTGAACCCGCTGTCCTTAGCCCAATCGCTGACTGTGCTGATCTTCATGCCGAAGCGGAGGTCCGGCTTGTCGCTGCCGTAGGATTCCATCGCTTCCCTCCACGTGATGCGCGGAAGGGGCAGCGTAAGCTCGATGCCCTTGAGCTCGCGGAAGACGGCCGCGAACGCGCCTTCCACGACGCCCTGCACGTCCTGCGGCTCCACGAAGGACATTTCCAGGTCCAACTGCGTGAACTCCGGCTGCCGGTCCGCCCGGCTGTCCTCGTCCCGGAAGCACCGCGCGACCTGGAAATACCGGTCCAGGCCGCCCACCATGAGCAGCTGCTTGTAGATCTGCGGGCTCTGCGGCAGGGCGTAGAACTTGCCTTGGTGCAGGCGGCTGGGAACCAGGAAGTCGCGCGCGCCCTCGGGGGTGGACTTGCTCATCACCGGGGTCTCCACCTCGACGAACCCCTGCGAGAGCATGTGGGCGCGAATCGCGCCTGTCAGCTTCGAGCGCGCCATCAGCGTCGCCTGCATGGAGGGGCGGCGCAGGTCCAGGTAGCGGTACTTGAGGCGGACCGCCTCATTCTCGTTGCTGCCGTCCTCGGTGTAGATGGGCGGGGTCGCGGCCTCGTTGAGCACCTTGGCCTGCGACACCTGCACCTCGATATGGCCGGTAGGCAGCTTGTCGTTGACGGCTTCCTTGGCGCGCATGCGGACCGCGCCCCTGACCGCCAGCACGTACTCCGCGCGCAGCGACTCGCCAAGCGCGTAGGTCTGCGCGTCCAGCGCGTTGCTGTCGAACACCGCCTGGATGATGCCGGAGCGGTCCCTGAGCCATACGAAGATGATGCCGCCCATGTTGCGCGAGCGGGCTACCCAGCCCATCAGCGTCACCTCGCGGCCGACGTCCTTTTCCGTGACTTCCGCGCACCGAGCGTCCCTGCGCCAACCGCCCAAAAACTCCGCCATACTTCCTCCCGCAAAATCCCGTTCAGCCAAGCGTCCTTTTCACATAATCCGCGATGCCGGAAAGCGGGACCTCTTCCTCCTGCCCGCCGTCCATCGCCTTCACCCGCGCCGCGCCGCGCGCGGCCTCGTCGGAACCAAGCACCGCGATGAACCTCACGCCCAGCTTGTCCGCGTAGCGGAACTGGGCCTTGAGGCTGCGGGCCAGGTGGTCGGACTCCGCCCGTATCCCCGCGTCACGAAGCGCCATGCACAGGCTGAAGGCCTGCTGTCGCGTATCCGCGCCGGGGGATGCGACGAACACGTCGGCCGGGCTGGACGACGGCGGCGTGATGCCACGGTTGGCCAGTTCCAGCAGGATGCGCTCCGTCCCGATCCCGAAGCCCACGCCCGGCAGAGCCGGCCCGCCGATTTCCTGCACCAGCCCGTCGTAGCGCCCGCCGCCGCACAGCGCTATGGGGCCGCGCGGCGAGTCCATGAGCACCTCGAACACCGTCTTGGTGTAGTAGTCCAGACCCCGCACGATGCGCGGGTCCACGCGGAAATCCACGCCCTGCCGGCCCAGCAGCGCCTTTAATCCCTCGAAATGGGTTTTGCACTCCCCGCACAGGTAGTCCAGCACGACGGGGGCAGCCCTGGCAACACCCTTGCATCCCTCTGCCTTGCAGTCGAGGATGCGCAGGGGAGTGCGCTCGAACCGCTCGCGGCACTGCCCGCACATATCCTGGAGCGACCCGGCGAAATACGCCTTCAGCGCGGCGTGGTACCCCGGCCGGCACACCGGGCACCCAATCGAGTTGACGTGCACGCGCGGCTGGTCGAGCCCCAGGCGCGCCAGGATCTTCAGCAGCGTCAGGATGACCTCGGCGTCGGCGCTCGGCTCCATGGTGCCGAAGCACTCCATCCCGAACTGGTGGTGCTCCCGCAGGCGTCCGTGCTGCGGGTTCTCATAGCGGAAGATGGGATTGTTGAGGTAGTACATCTTCTGGGGCAGCGGCTCGGCGTACAACTTGTGCTCCACAAGCGCACGCACCGCGCCCGCGGTCCCCTCCGGCTTGAGGGTGACGGAGCGGCCGCCCTTGTCCAGGAAGGTGTACATCTCCTTCTGCACGATGTCGGTCGTCTCCCCCACGCCGCGCAGGAACAGCTCCGTATGCTCAAACACCGGCGTGCGGATCTCGCGGTAGGCTGCCAGCGCGGTCTCCTCGCGGATGACCTGCTCGATCCACTGCCACGCGTGGCTCTCCTGGGGGAGCACGTCCCTCGTGCCCTTGGGGCTGCGAATCTCCACGGTCCCTCCTATAAAAACGCCCCGCGCCTTGCGCGCGGGACGAATTGCTTCGCGGTGCCACCCTGCTTGCACATCGCTGTGCCGCTCAAGTCCTTATCGCGGAAAACGCCCGCCTGCGCGGGGCGGCTCCGGGGTGTCCTGCGGCCCTAGCGCCGGGGCTTTCACCGTCCGCCCCTTCTCTTCGCGCGCTGCCGGCCGCGTCTTCCCATCCTCGCCGATGCTGCATTATACCACCGCCTGCCGCTGTTTTGTCAAACAAAACCGCGGCCTTTCGGCCGCGGCGGGATTGTAGCTGGGGGTTATTGCGCGGGCTCGGGGAACGTCGGGATGACGCCGCCCTTGAAGTCCTCGTGGTTGAGGATGAAGTCGCGCACCTTCTGCGTGTACAGGACCGAGCGCAGCGCCTCGACGAAGGGCTCGTTCTCGCGGCCGGCCTTCACGACGACGTAGTTGGTGTAGGTCACGCCGCTCTCGCTGTCCACCGGCTCCAGGAACAGGGCGTCCTCGGCGGGGTTCAGGCCGGCGCCGATGGCGAAGTTGCCGTTGATGACCGCGAACGCCACGTCCTCCAGCGTGGAGGGGATGAGTTCCGCGTTGACCTCGTCGATGATGATGCCCTTGGCGTCCACCACGTCCAGCTTGGTCAGCGAGCTTTCCCAGGTGACGTCGTCGGCAAGGGTGATGAGGCCGGCGTCGCGCAGCAGCAGCAGGGCGCGGGTCTCGTTGGAGGGGTCGTTGGTGATGGCGATGTGGTCGCCCGCGGCGATCTGGTCCAGGGAGTCCTTGGTGCCCGCGTAGATGCCGTAGGGCTCGTAGTGCACGGGGATGGCCGCGACGAGCTTCTCGGAGTCGGGCACGTTGGCGTTGTACAGGTTGAGGTAGGGCACGTGCTGGAAGTAGTTGGCGTCCAGCTCGCCCGCGCTGGTCGCGGGGTTGGGCAGCACGTAGTCGGTGAAGGTGAGGATGTCCAGGTCGAAGCCCAGCGCGGCGAGGTCGTCCTTGATGAACTCCAGGATCAGCTGGTGCGGCACGGGCGTGGCGCCGATGACGACCCTCTGGTTCTGGGCCAGGGCGCCGGCGGTTCCAAGGAGCAGGGCCAGGGACAGCAGGAGCGCGAATGCCTTTTTCATGGGTTCCCTCCTAATTTTTATTGGTGCGCCTGTGGTCGATGGCGCGGGTGAACCGGGTCCCGAGGATGGCGATGAGCTGTACCATGAATACCAGCACCAGCGAAGCGGCGTACATGATGTCGAACTTGCGCTGGTTGAGGCCGTTGATGATGGCCAGCGCGCCCAGGCCGCCCCCGCCCGCGGCGCTGGCCATGGCGGTGTACCCCAGGATGGTGA
>DATHTQ010000346.1:0-8831 GCA_035463055.1 Candidatus Limnocylindria bacterium | reverse complement strand
CCGGGGATGCGCTGTCCGGTGCGCTGGCATTGCCGTCCGTTCCCTTGGAGGACACTTCAGGCCCGTTTGCCCCGCCGGGCGCGTCCGTGGCGGGGACATCCGCCGATGCCTGCGGCGCCTCCGTCCCCACAGCCTCCCCGGACATTTCCGGCGCGGGGGAGGGGGTTGCTGCATCCGCCGGGGCCTCGCCCATCCCCATGGACGCAATCGTCCCGGGCAGGGTCCCCCCGTCCGCGGGCTTGGGGCCGCCGGGCAGCGTGCGGGCGAGGACGATGAGCGCGACCGCCAGCAGGGCGGTGACGGCGATGGCGGCGATATCCTTCTTTTTCAGGAAAGTCTCCTTTCGTGCCTAAGGCGCGGGAGCGGCTCCGTGCCGGCTCCCGCGCCCGTTGCATGGCGCGTACAGGTCAATTCGAGAGGTGCCGGGGGTTTCCCCCCGGCGCGCCTTCTCAGTTCGCGGGGACGAAGTCGGGCATCTCGCCCGTGGACACGAAGATGCCGGAGATGTAGCCCATGCCGCAGGCGTCCGCGTCCGCGTTGGAGCCCAGGCGGTTGGTGCCGTGCAGGCCGCCGGTGACCTCGCCCGCCGCGTACAGGCCGGCGATGGGCTGCCCGAAGATGTCGTACACGTTGGTGGTCCGGTCAATGACCAGGCCGCCCATGGTGTGGTGCACGGAGGGGTACTGCGAGAGCGCGTAGTAGGGGCCCTCGGTCATCTTGACCATGGTGGCGGCCATGACCTTCTTGAAGTCCGGGTCCGTGCCGCTGTCGATGTAGGAGTTGTGCTTCTCGATCGTGTTCTTGAGGTTCTCCGCGGAGACCTGCGGGAACTGGCCCTTGATGGGGTAGGCGTTGATGGCGGCCGCGAGCTCCTCGAGCGTCTCGCCCTTGAGGATGCGCCCGATGGCGACGCCGCGCTCCAGCTCCGCGTCCTTGGCGAAGGATACCACGTCGCGGGTGAAGATGGAGTAGGTGGAGATGAAGCCGCTGTTGGCCGCCGCGTTGGCGCACACGTCGCGGCGCTCGCCCTCGGACACGTAGCGGTTGCCCTGCCAGTCGACGTAGACGATGCCGAAGGACGGGCCGGTGAACGGCCACACCGCGAAGCTGTCCAGCACGCCGTTGTTGGCGTCGGCGAACGGGTAGCGCTGGATGTTGGACATCTGCATGGTGTTGGCGCCGATGGCCTGGGCCAGCTGGATGCCCTCGCCCGTGGCGGCGGCGACGTTGTTGGTGGTGGGGATGTCGGAATTGAGGTAGGGCACCTGGGTCTCGCGCATCCCGACGTTGGCGCCGAAGCCGCCGGTGGCCAGGATGACGCCCTTCTCGGCCTTGATGGCCTTGTAGCCGTCCGCCGTGGCGACGCGGATGCCGACGACGCGGTTTTCGGCGTCGCGGGTGCGGTAGATCTCGACCATGCGGGTGTCAAGCTGCAGGTTGGTGGCGGTCTTTTTCAGCATTTCGAGCTGCAGGTTGGTGATGTCGCTGCCGACCTGGTTCTCGGTCACGTAGGTGCGGTAGCCGTAGTGCCCGCCCGGACGCGCCAGCACGGGGCGGATGACGAGGCCGTTCTCCAGCAGCAGGTTGAAGTAGACCGGCGCGGCGTTGACCATCGCGCTGACCAGCTCCGGCTTGCCCATGAAGTCGCCGCCCTTGATGGTGTCCTCATAGTGCTTCTCGGCGGTGTCGGGCACGAGGTTGGATGCCGCCTGCAGCTCCGCCGCGCGGGTGGAGGTGTAGGAGGCGTACTGGCCGCCGTTGATGGCGCTGTTGCCGCCGGTGGCGGAGAGCTTCTCCACCAGCACGACGCTGGCGCCGTTCTGGGATGCCGCGTAGGCGGCCGCCATGCCGGCGAACCCGCCGCCGACGACCACGACGTCATAGGTCTCGTCCCAGGCGGCGGGCAGCTCGAAGGAGCCCATCACCGGGTAGTAGGGGACGGCGGCCTGGGGGGCCACTTCCGCCTTGGCGGAGAATTTGTCCATGTCCGCGCCGGCTTCCACGAGCGCCTGGCGGACGGCCTCGACGATGCCCTCGGACGTGCGGGTGGCGCCGGCGACGGTGTCCACGCCGATGGTCTGGGCGGCCACGATGGCCTCCGGCATCTTCGTCAGCGCCGGCCAGCCGGGCGACGTCTCGTTGTACTCCAGCACGCGCACGGACTCGATCTTGTCCGCCGTCAGCGTGACCTCGACCTTGAGGCCCTCAAAGAAACCCTTGACCGTCTTCGTATAGGTGCCGGGCGTCATCCCCTGGGCCAGCGCCCCGGCGGAAATGGATAGCATCATCAAGCAGGCCAGCGCGAACGCCGCCAATTTCCTGAACATAGCAGAACCTTCCTTCCACGTAGTCCGGTCGCGACCGTGGCGAGGATAGCACCGGAACAATGTAAGTACAAGCCTTGGGAGGGGGGTTTGGGAGAATTCGGTGGGACGGATGTTGCCCGTGTCGCCGGGCGTTGTCCCGCGAAAAACGGGAATCTGTCGGGGTTTTTCGGAGGTGTGGGTGCGGGGGCGGGCGGAATGCGGCCCGCTTCGTTGCTGAGGGGCATGGGGAGGGGATGCGCTCCAATGACGCGAGGTATGTGCATGTAAAAATGAAAAGCCCCGGGTCCGCCGGGGCTGCCGCGGTGTACGATGGATGTTGCAGCGTCAGGTATTGGTGTGATTGGAGGGAATGTAGAGCATTGCAGTTCTGGGCTGACATCTCTCCCTCGCCTGAAGAGGGTTCCTGGTCATTACCGCCCGTGCCGGGAAATCCGTGCTCCTTCTCCATGAACCACCGCCCTTCCGCCTGGCAGAACAGCGCGCGCTGGCGGCTCCCGATGCGCACGAGGTAGCGTGTGCCGAAGGCCCCGGCCTTGGCGGCGTGCGCCTCCCGCACGCCCGGCACCCGGTCCGCCTCCCACTCCTGCCCGTCCCCCAGCGGATGAATCGTCAAAGAACCGTCCCCTGACGACGGCTGTTCTTCCATCATCGCCATCTATCCGCATCCCCTATCCTGGCGGTTTGTTGCCGCATCCGTTACACTTCTTCCTGCGACAGTCCGGGACCGAAATCCCGTGATGCGGCGGAAACGGGCTGAGTCGATTCTTATATGGAATGTGGGAAACGCATCGGATGAGCGCGCTGAAACGGATCCTGTGGGCCTTGCTGCTTGCCCTGGCCCTGCTGGCTATTCCCAGGCTGTCCGGCTGGATTGCCGGCCTGTTTGATTACCGGGCGGTTGACCCCGACGGGGCCTTCGCCTGGATTTCGGTGCACCATATTGCCCAGGCGCTCATCGTCCTGTTCATCATTTTCCTCATCGGCAGGGCCAGGCCGCTGGATTTCGGCTTTACCCGGGGCGACGCCAAGGCGGGCCGGCGCTACGTCCTCCTGTTCACGGCTATTTTTGGCGCGGGGTCCCTGGTATCCCACCTGATCACCATCCTCACCGGCTCGTTTCAGCCCTTTCCCTATCCCCTGACGGCCGCCAACGTTGCCGGGCAGATGGGATTCCAGCTGCTGCTGTCAGGCCCATCGGAAGAACTGGTTTTCAGGGCGTTCGCCATCACCGTGCTCTCGCTTTTTATCAGGAGCAGGCTCCTGAAGGGGAAAGTGAGTGCGGCGAACCTCGTCGCCGCAGCGATATTTGGCCTGGCGCACGTCAATGTCTCCTTCGCGCCCTTTTCGGTCAGTTACAGCCTCTACCAGGTGGCCATGTCGATCGTGCTGGGGCTATTCTACGGCGACTGTTATGAGAAAACCGGGAGCATGCGCTACCCGATGATGATGCACAGCATCAGCAACATTGTCATGGTGGGCTTTACGATAATCGCGACGCTGGTGTTGAGCCCCCGGTAGACCGCAGTTGCGGGCATGCATTGGCAGTACCGGCAAGCGCCCGGTTTCCCGGACGTTTTGCATGCTGGCTGTTACGGGCCTTCCGCCCCTGCTTCGCGCCTGAGGTTCAGTGGCCGCCCCGCGCTTCCCGAACTCCATATTCACCAGGACCCGCCCCAGGCCCGCCTCGCCCGCCATGCCGTGCCTGTCCAGGTTCTCCTGCGCGTCCATCCCCACTCCGCCCCGCCTCCGGACGTTCCGCCGCGGGACTCCGCGGTGAGGAAGCCGCGGGTCCGGATGGCCTACTAATGGATGGTGCTGCGCAAGCCCGGTCCGGCGGGGCCGCTCCGCACGGGCCGCGGCGCCGTGCGGCCCGCTACGCCTGGTCCGGCGGATTCCCGGCCAGGAAGCCGCGCAGCTTGCCCGCGATGCGCAGCAGGGTCGCCAGTTCCTCCGGCGTGAAGAGGCGGACCAGCCCGCTGTTGACCGCGTGGTTGTGCCGCCAGATGACGGCGGCGACGTCCCGGCCGGCTTGGGTGAGCTCCACCTTGTACTTCAGGTCCAGCGCGCCCTGCGGGCTCTTGCGCACGTATTCCTTCGCCGTGAGCTGGGAGATGGCGCGCGAGGTGTTCGCCTTGTCGAAGTCCAGGAAATCCGAGAGCTCCTTGAGGGTCATGCCTTCGCCGTTCTCGTACAGCACCAGCAGGTACAGGAGGTGCAGCTTGCTCAGGCCGTACTTCTCCAGCAGGCCGGCGTTCGCGCCGTCCAGCCTTTTCTTGAGCATGTTGAGCATCACGGGCAGCATGAGCGGGCTTTCGGCCTTCATCCTTTCGCCTCCTTACAGCGGCAGGTCCTTCCGCAGGAACCGGGCGATCCCGGCGGCGTACAGCGCCAGGCCGACGGCCAGCAGCGACAGCGCCTCCAGCGCATAGCCGCGCCCGCCGATGATGCCCATGGGGTCGAACAGCGTGTTGAGGGTGAAGTACCTGAAGAACTCCAGCTCGCCGCCGAACCCCGCCAGGGTGTGGAACAGGAAGAACGCGATGGGCAGCCCCGCGCCCACGGCCAGGGACTGCCCGGACTTGTTGAACCAGCAGGACGCGGCGAAGCTGATCCCGCTGACGGAGAACATGAAGCAGAACATGACGGCGTTGATGGCCCAGAACACGCCGGCGTCGAGCTTGCCGGGGGAGAGCAGCGCGTTCGCGGCGGTCCCGGCCGCGCTGAGCGCCAGGATCATGAGGAAGACGGAGGAGACGTGGAACACGGCCTTCGTGACGACGACCTCCCGGCGGCTGACCGGCGTGTTCAGCGTATAGGCCATGTCCCCCTTGTCCACCTCGCTTGCCACAAGCCTGTTCCCCGCGGCGATGGCATACACCAGGACCAGCATCAGCCCCATCATCCCGTAGAACGCGCCGGCGTAGACGGTGAGGATGTCGGCGCCGGCCCGGCTGCCCGGCAGCGCGAAACCCGGGTTGACCTTCGCGAGGTAAGCGACCATGCACGCGAAGAAGCTCACCACGCCGGTCAGTACGAGCCACAGCTTACCATTTTTCCTCACGCTCTGCATGAATATGACGGCGTTAAACACCCGCGGCGCCCTCCCTGTGGTAATGCTCCATGAAATACTGCTCGAGGCTGGATTTGCATTCGCTCACGTAGACCACGCGCAGCGCGGCGAGGGCGCGCAGCAGTTCGTTGATGCGGCTGTCGTCGATGCGTACCTTCACCCTCGTCTTTTCGCGGTTGACCTCCTGGAAATCGAACGCCTGCGCCGCCAGCCGGTCCACCTCGCCCGCGTCCGCGAGCTTGACCTCGAAGACCTTGCGCCTGGCGTGCTCGATGTCTTTCATCAGCACCTCGGCCACGATCCTTCCCTGCCGGATGATGGCCACCCGGTCGCAGGTCTTCTCCACCTCGTCGAACATGTGGCTTGACATGAAGATGGACTTGCCCCGCGCTTTCTCGCTTGTCACCAGGCTGACAAACCGCGCCTGCATCAGGGGGTCCAGGCCGCTGGTGGGCTCGTCCAGGATGACCAGGTCCGGGTCGTGCATGAACGCCGCGATCAGGGCGATCTTCTGCTTCATGCCCTTGCTCATCTGCCGGAGGGGACCCCTCGGGTCGCACTCGAACAGGCGGATGAGCTCCCTCGCCCTGTCCAGCGAGGCCATGCGCCGCAGGTCGGAGACCTGCTCCAGGAACTCGTACCCGGTCAGGTGCTCCGGGAACGCGATCTCCCCCGGCACGTAGCCGATATGCCGCTGGATCTCCTTCGCCTGCGTCCAGCAATCCAGGCCCGCGATCGAACACCGGCCCGCGTGCGGCCTGGAGAACCCCAGCAGGTGGCGGATGGCGGTGGTTTTCCCCGCGCCGTTGGGGCCGAGCAAGCCGAATACCTCCCCTTCCCGCGTTTCAAAGGAGAGGCCGAACACGCCGCGCTGGTCCCCATAGTCCTTGGTCAGTCGTTCCGCCTTGATCGTGGGCACTACTTCATCCCTCCCAGCAGCATCGGGAGCAGCCCCAGCGCAAGCACTGCCAGGCCGATCGCGATCCTGACGTACGTTTTCCTGGCGCTCCCCTTGCCCTTCCCCGAGCTTTTCTCTTCCTTGGTGAACTTCACGACAAACCTCCGGCCGTACAATGTGTTGATTGCTCAACGGAAGGAGGATAGCATAGAAAAGTTGAGCCGTCAACAGAATCATCACGCGCCATTCCTTCCGGCGCGCCGGGCCTGCATGCCGGGCTTTCAGCCTCCTGCACGGATTGGCACGGGCCATGGAAGCGCGCGGGGATTCCCTGCGGACTGCGGGCGGGAATGGGGAGGGCTGAGGAAGCGGCCGGGTCAGGGGGATGCCGGGGGAAGCGCCTTGCGGGGCCGCTCCCCGGGGGCCGGCATGCCCGCGTGTATGGGGAATCGGGCGAAGGCTGGGCGAGGGGGATACGCCGGGAAGCGCCTTGCGGGGCCACCCCCCGCAGACAGGCATGCCGTGTTTGGGACGCCGAATGAAACGTCCCCCGCGCGGCGCGGCCCGCATGCCGCCGCGCGGTATCCGGGCCTTTACGCCTGCGTTACGCCGGCAGCGCGCCCGGTCTCACGGCCGCCCGTGCCGCCCGGCGGCGCATCAAAAAAAGGCCCGAAGGCCTTTTCTAATGAAACCGCTTGAGGATTACTTCCCCCCGCGCTTCCCGAACTCCATGTCCAGCAGGAACAGGCCCGGGCCCGCCTCGCCCACCATGTCGAACTTGTCCAGGTTCTGCTGGGCGTTCATCTCCTCCTCGCCCTGCTCCTTGACGAACCACTGCAGGAACTCCGCGGTCAGGAAGTCGCGGGTCTGGATGGCCTTCTCCAGGATGGTGTTGATGGAGGCGGTGATGTACTGCTCGTGCTTGAGGGCGGCCTCCAGCGGCTCGCGCGGGCCGGTGAAGCTGTGCTGCGGCTCGGCGATGGCGGCCAGCGCCACCTTCTGCCCGGCGTCGATGAGGAAGCGGCGGATCTTGTACGCGTGGCCGTTCTCCTCGGCCGCCTGCGCCACGAACCACTGGGCGAAGCCCGGCAGCTTGCGGTCCTCGTAATAGTTGGCGAACTCCAGGTACAGGTAGCCCGAATGGAGTTCCTTGTTGATCTGCTCGACGAGCATCGCCGCGACTTCCTGGTTGATCATGGTTGCCTCCTGCCATTCATTGGCGCGCCGCGGGGTGCGGGCGCGCCTTGGTTTTCGCGTACAGTATACCACGCCGCGGGAGAAAAACCCCTCCCGCGGCTGGTTTACATGGGAAATTGGTTCTCTATCAGGTCTTCTTGCGGCCGGTCAGGTCATTGAAGCCGCCCACGACCTTCTCGTGCAGGGATTCCGGCAGCAGGCCGATGACGATCAGCGCCACGCCCACGATGCCCAGCAGCCACAGCAGCACGGGCACGCTGATGATGCGGATGACCACCCACAGCAGCAGCAGCAGGATGCCCAGCGACGTTTCCTTGCGGATGTTCTTCATGGTTTCCCTCCGTTCGAATAATACAGTCCCGCAGAAGTATTATACTCAAAACTGCCCTTGTCTATACCATTTTCAGCAAACTTTAATGAACCCGGCGGGACGGATTTCCCCGCCCCCGCCCGCGCCGCAGCATGGCGGAAAAACGCAGGTACGTCAGGGATTGCCGGGTTTCGCCGCCTTGCTGAACGTGCCTCTGTCCAGCTCGTCGAACGCGTGGCGCAGCTCCTCCCGCGTGTTCATCACGACGGGGCCGCCCCAGGCGATGGGCTCCTTCAGCGGCGGGGCCATGCACAGCACGAGCCGCAGGCCCTCGTCCATGGCCGTGAAGCGCACCTTCGTGCCCGGCGTGAACAGGGCGGCGCGCCGGGCCGGGAGCTCGTGCCCGTTTTGCCCGAACCGCCCCGCGCCGTCCAGCAGGTAGACGAACACGGTGTCGCCGGGGGGCGTTTCCATCTTGAAGGTCGCCCCGGGGTCCAGCGTCACGTCCAGCATCGTCATGGGGACGAACTCGCCCTTCATCCGGGCCTTCACCCCGCCGTACTCGCCGGAGATGACCCGCACCTTCGCGCCCGGGCCGCTCCACTCGCCGATGTCCTCGTGGCGGATGTCGTTGTAGGCGGGCGGGGCCATCTTGTCCTTCGCGGGCATGTTGAGCCACAGCTGCAGGCCCAGCATATGGGGCGAGGCCTTGGGCATCTCCTGGTGCAGGATGCCGCTGCCCGCGGTCATCCACTGGCAGGTGCCGTCCGTGATGGCGCCCTTGTTGCCCAGGTTGTCCTCGTGCTCGATGCGCCCGTGCACCAGGTAGGTCACGGTCTCCATGCCCCGGTGCGGGTGCCAGGGGAAGCCCTTGGTGTATTCGTCCGGGTTGCGCGTGTCGAACGCGTCGAGCATCAGGAACGGGTCGAAATCCTGCGTCGTGCCGTGCCCCAGCACGCGGACGACGTGCACCCCCGCGCCGTCCACGGCCGGGGAACCGGTGACGACCTGGGTTACTTCACGGTCCAT
>DATHTQ010000345.1:0-3971 GCA_035463055.1 Candidatus Limnocylindria bacterium | reverse complement strand
CTGACGGCCGCGGTGCGGAACGGGGACAGCGGCGGGAGCAGCAGCAGGAAGAATTCCGTCCCCTGCCTGTTGCACAGGAACAGGTTGCGCGCGATGGCGTTCCCGGGGGCGGAGATCTCCGGGTAGGCGAGGCAGTCCGCGATGGTGGCGACGGGCGCGTGGCGCAGGAGCTGGTACGGGATGCCCGCGCCGTCCAGGAAGCGGAGGACCTCGTCACTCCTGTCCATGATGCTCCTCCCCGGCGGGGATGCCGCCTGTGTCGCCCGGGAAGCGCTTGCGCACCTTGAGGCCGCCCTCGAAGCCCAGGTCGCCCGGCTCGTAGTAGGCCCGGTCGCCGAACCCTTCGGGCATGTAGTCCTGGCGGACCCAGTGGCCCGGGAAGTCGTGCGGGAAGAGGTAGCCCTGGCCGCTGCCGGCGCGGTCCGCGCCCGCGTAGTGCGCGTCGCGCAGGTAGGGCGGCACGTCTCCGATCTCCCCCTGCTCCGCGTCCGCGTCGGCGCGGGAGAGCGCGGCGGCGACGCTGCCGGACTTGGGCGCCATGCAGACGTAGATGATGGCCTGCGCGATGGCGAGCCTGGCCTCCGGCACCCCCACGAACTCCAGCGCCCGGGCGGCGGACACCGCCTGGACCAGCGCCTGCGGGTCGGCGAGCCCTACGTCCTCGCTGGCGTGGGCGATCATGCGGCGCACGATGAGCCGCGGGTCGCACCCCGCGTACAGCAGCCGCGACGCCCACAGCAGCGCGGCGTCCGGGTCCGAGCCGCGCATGGACTTGCACATCGCCGACAGCATGTCGTAGTACAGCCCCTCGTCCACGCGAAGCACCGGCTTCTGGATGCTGTCCTCCGCGACGCCCAGCGTGATATGGATGTGCCCGTCAGCTCCCGTGGGGGTGGTCAGCGCGGCGAGCTCCAGCGCGTTGAGCGCGGTGCGCACGTCCCCGCCCGCCACGCGCGCCCAGTGGCGCAGCGCGTCCTCGTCCACGCTTACGCCCATCGCGCCCAGGCCCCGCTCGCGGTCCCGGATGGCCGCCTCCAGCGCCTTCAGCACGTCCGCGTCGGAAAGCCGCGCGAAGCGGAACACCCGGCAGCGGCTCACGATGGCGGGCGTCATGGAGACCATCGGGTTCTCCGTCGTGGAGCCGATGAAGCGGACGTCGCCGTTCTCGATGGCGGGGAGGATGGAGTCCGACTGCGCCTTGCTCCAGCGGTGGCACTCGTCCAGCAGCAGGTAGGTGTGGCGGCCGAACATGCGCCGCTCGTCCCGCGCCTTCGCGATGACCTCGCGCACCTCGGCGACGCCGGAGGTCACGGCGTTGAGCCGCTCGAAGTTGCCCTTCGTCGTCTGCGAGATGATGTGCGCGAGCGTCGTCTTGCCGCTGCCCGGCGGCCCCCAGAAGATGCTGCTGGAGAGCAGGTCCGCCTGGATGGCGCGGCGCAGCAGCCGGCCGGGGCCGACGAGGTGCTCCTGCCCCAGGAATGCCTCCAGCGTGCGCGGGCGCATGCGGTCGGCCAGCGGCCGCTCCCGCGGGGCCATGTCAAACAGCGTCCTCCGGCACGTCCGCGACGCGGTTGTACCCGGCGCCCCCGGCGCCCGTGCGCCAGCGGCGGGGATGCATGTGCGCCGCGCACTCCAGGTGCAGCAGCGCGATGCCGGAGTCGATGGAATCCATCGCGCCGGAATAGCGCAGCGTGCGCCCGGCGAAGTCCAGCTTCCACGGCTGGCGGTTCCCGGCGGACGGGGCCGCGCGCATCGCCTCCGCGGCGGCGTACGCCCAGTGCGGCCACCTGGCGGGGTCGTCCTGGCAGAAGGAGGCCAGCGGGCGGCGGCTGCGCGGGCCCTTGCCCGCGTCCGGGGCGGGCTGCCCCAGCACGATGACGCCCATGAGCTTCTCCGCCATGTTGGCGGACGGCGGGACCGCGCCGCGCCTATAGTTGCCCATCATCCAGCAGCCCTGCAGGCCCAGGCCCACGGCCTCCAGCGCCAGCGCCTCGCCCGCGATGCCGCACAGCAGCCGGGCGAGGGGGACGTCCGGGTTGGCGTAGATGGCGGCGTACTCGCGCACGCCGGAGAACTTCGGGAAGAAGGGAACAGGGGTCACGAGGCTTTCGGCGTTCTTGCGAGTGATCTCGATGTGGATCCCCTTGAAGCTCACGCGCGAGGCGGCGTAGGCCAGCGCGGCCGCCTGCGCGATGTCCGAAGGCCCCGAGAAGGAACGGCAGCTGAAGCGCGCCGGGATGGCGGCGAGCCACCGGCGCAGCTGCGCCTGCGTGTAGAACCCCTCCCAGGGAAGCTTATCCGATGCCAATGCCGTCCACCCCGTTTCGGGGGAATATACCACAGCCCATGCCCGCGCTCAACGGGACGGCGTGAGCGCCGCCTGCCCGCCCATGTAGGGGCGCAGCGCCACGGGGACGGCGACGGTGCCGTCTGCCCGCAGGTTGTTCTCCAAAAACGCGATGAGCATGCGCGGGGGCGCGACCACCGTGTTGTTGAGCGTGTGGACCAGCCACGGCTTGCCGCCCTCGCCCTTGGCGCGGATCTTCAGCCGCCGCGCCTGCGCGTCGCCCAGGTTCGAGCAGCTGCCGACCTCGAAATACTTCCTCTGGCGGGGCGACCAAGCCTCCACGTCGCAGGAGATGACCTTCAGGTCCGCCAAATCGCCCGTGCAGCACGCGAGGGTGCGCACCGGGATGTCCAGCGTGCGGAAGAAGTCCACGGTGTTCTTCCACAGCTTCTCGTACCACGCCATGCTGTCCTCGGGGCGGCAGAGCACGACCATCTCCTGCTTCTCGAACTGGTGGATGCGGTAGACGCCGCGCTCCTCGATGCCGTGGGCGCCCACCTCCTTGCGGAAGCACGGGGAGTAGCTCGTCAGCGCCTGCGGCAAATCCTTCTCGGGGATGATGGTGTCGATGAACTTGCCGATCATGCTGTGCTCGCTGGTGCCGATGAGGTAGAGGTCCTCGCCCTCGATCTTGTACATCATGTTCTCCATCTCGGTGAAGCTCATGACGCCGGTGACGACCTCGCTGCGGATCATGAACGGCGGGACGTAGTAGGTGAACCCCCGGCCGATCATGAAGTCCCGGGCGTAGGAGAGGATGGAGGAATGCAGCCGCGCGACGTCGCCCTTGAGGAAATAGAACCCGCTGCCGCTGGTCCTGCGCGCGGCGTCCAGGTCGATGCCGCTGAGGCTCTCCATGATGTCCACGTGGTAGGGGATGTCGAACTCCGGCACCGTCGGCTCGCCGAAGCGCTCCATCTCCACGTTTTCGGTGTCGTCCTTCCCCAGGGGGACCTCCGGCGAAACCATCTGCGGCAGCTGCAGCATTACCTGGCGCAGCTTCGCGGCGTACTCCGCCTCCAGCCGCTCCAGCTCCGCGAGCTGGGACGCCATATCCTGCACCTCGGCGCGGATGGCGTCGGCCTCGCTCTTGTTTCCCTTGGCGAGCAGCTGCCCCACCTGTTTGGACAGAACGTTGCGCCGGTTGCGCAGCCCGTCGGCCTTGAGGATGCAGCCGCGCGCCTGCGCGTCCAGCTCCGCCGCCTCGTCCACCAGCGGGAGCTTGTGGTCCTGGAACTTGCGGCGGATGTTCTCCCGGACCGCCTCCGGGTCCTGCCGGATGAGCGCGATGTCGATCATGGTCCCCTCCAAAAGAAAAATCCTTCTGCCCTCATGGGACGGAAGGTTCCGCGGTGCCACCCACATTGCCGCTTTCGCGGCCGCTCGTGCGCGCTGTACGGGGCGCCCCCCGGCCGCTCGCCGCGGCCCGCTCCCGGGCGGAAAGCCCTTCCCGCGCCGCCTCGCACCGTCCGGCGGCTCTCTGTTGGCGGGGCATGGGCATGTTCCCGGTCATCGCGATGGGAGGAGTATACCACCGGGGCGGGCATGCCGCAATGCCTTACAGCATCAGCATCCCGTCACCGTCGTACTTGAACGCCGGACCCCAGGCGACCTCCCACGGGTA
>DATHTQ010000344.1:0-3685 GCA_035463055.1 Candidatus Limnocylindria bacterium | reverse complement strand
GAGGTTGTGCTCCGCGAAGATGTCCTTGTTGTAGTACACCGCGTGGCTCACCGCCGCGAAGGGCACCGCGAACAGCTTGCCGTCCTCGGCCTGCCAGGGCGCGAGGGACGAGTCTGCGAAGTTCTCCTGAACGCCGGGGATGTCGGACACGTCGGCGAAGTAGCCCGCGCCGAAGAGCTCCTGCCCGGTCGCGTAGGAGCGCGCGTACATGAGGTCGGGCCCGGTCTGGTTCTCCAGCTGCAGGCGCAGCGTGGCGTTGTATTCGTTGGCGATGGTCGGCTGGAAGACGATCTCCACGCCGGTCTGTTCCTTGTAGTAGGCGAGCAGCTCGTTCATCTGCGCCACGTCGTCGGCGCGCCAGGAGCCCATCGTCAGGGTGACGGGGGCCTGGGCGAGCGCGGAAACCGTGCCGGCCAGCATCAGCGCGGCCAGCAGACAGGAAAGGAGCTTCTTCAAGGCGTTTCCCTCCTATGGATGTATTTGGGCCAAATGGAGAATACCACGCGGAGGGTCCCCTCAAACCCGGCGAAGGCCCCGCAAGGGCACCAAACCGCTTCGGGAGGCCGGCCAATCCGCCCAGGGATGTATAAAAATCGCCATGTTCGTAGCAGATTGTCGGTGATTGACACGCGTGAAAACGAGTGGTATTTTATGCTTCGTTTGGCTAACTAAGCAACTGGAGGGGAGGTGCGGTCCGTGGATGCCTTCGCGACGGCGCTCAACGACCTGCTGGTAAGCACCTTCCACAGCATATTGAAGCTCGAGGAGGAATCGCTCCGGCGCATGGGGCCCTACCGGCTGAGCATCAGCGAGATGCACCTGCTGGAGGCGGTCGCGCGCGGGGGCGACTGCGGGCGCAGCGTGTCGGACATCGCGCGCGAGCTGGGCATCACGCTGCCCTCGGTGACCGCGGCCGTCAACAAGCTGGAGGGCAAGGGTTTCGTGACCCGCACCCGCAGCGACGCGGACAAGCGCTCGGTCATCGTGATGCTCGCCCCCGACGGGCGGCGCGCGGAGGCGTCCCACCGCTTCTTCCACCGCCACATGGTCAGCCGCGTGTCCGATAGCCTCAGCACGGCGGAGCGCGACGCGCTGCTCAAGGGCCTGAACAACCTGCGCGCCTTCTTCGACCAGAGGGAGCGCGCCCTGGAAGGCATGGACGAAAGCGCGGGCAGCCCCGCGCGCGCGGAGGTGAGGGATTGAACCTGCTGGGAATCGGCAGCGCGGTGCCGGAGCGCGTGGTCACGAACCTGGAGCTCGAGGGGATGCTGGACACCAGCGACGAGTGGATCCAGAGCCGCACCGGCATCCGGGAGCGCCGGGTGCTGGGGAGTGAGACGCTGACCTCGCTGGCCGTGCGCGCGGCCAGGGAAGCGCTGGCGGACGCGGGCCTGGAGGCGGGTGACATCGGGCTCATCCTGGTCGCGACCACGCTGGGCGACTACCTTTTCCCCTCCCTCGCCTGCCTGGTGCAGAAGGAGCTTGGCGCGTCCTGCGCGGCCATGGACCTGCACGCCGCCTGCTCGGGCTTCGTGTACGCGCTGCAGACCGCGGACGCGTTCATCACTTCGGGCAAGGCGCGCCACGTGCTCATCGTCGGGGCCGAGGCCATCACGCGCCTGGCGGACTGGAAGGACCGCGCCACCTGCGTGCTGTTCGGCGACGGCGCGGGCGCGGCGGTGGCGGGCCCGGGCGACGGGCTGCTGTCCGTCACGATGACCTCCCAGGGCGACGACCAGGTGCTGGTCAGCCTCTCCCCCGCGGGCAACTGCCCGTTCAACGAGGAGATCCCCGGCAAGCGCGACGGCCTGACCATGCGCGGGCAGGACGTGTACCGCTTCGCGGTCGGCCGCTCCGCCCAGGACCTGGACGCCGTGGCCCAGGCGGCGGGCATCCCGCTGAAGGACATGGACTGGGTGCTCATCCACCAGGCCAACATGCGCATCATCGACGCGGTGCGCCAGCGCCTGGGGCTGGACCCGGCCCGCATGCCCTGCAACATCCAGCGCACCGGCAACACCTCCGCCGCGAGCATCCCCATCCTGCTGCGCGAGATGCACCGCGCCGGCCTGCTCCAAAAGGGCCAGCTCATCGCGATGAGCGCGTTCGGGGCGGGGCTCACCAGCGCGGCGTGCGTGCTGCGCTGGGACAGGGAGGCGCCGCAAGACCCCGTACCCGCCGAAGACCTCTTTCCCCTGGCCCCCAAGGCGAATCCCGACAACATATAGGAGGAACCACCATGGACGTCACCCAGAAAGTCATCACCGCCCTGGCCGAGCGCCGCGGCACCGACCCCGCCTCCATCACCCCGGAAACCAAGTTCGCGGACCTCGCGCTGGATTCGCTGGACGTGGCCGAGCTCGTCATGGACCTGGAGGACAGCTTCGGCGTGACCATCGACATCAGCCGCGTCAAGGGCACCGTCGGCGACCTCGTGCAGGTCATCACCGAGGCCGGGGCATGATCCGGACCCAGGTCAACGACCTGTTCT
This sequence comes from Candidatus Limnocylindria bacterium, assembly GCA_035463055.1. Lineage (GTDB taxonomy): Bacteria > Bacillota > Clostridia > Christensenellales > Aristaeellaceae > UBA6115. The sequence continues at coordinate 1,194 of DATHTQ010000344.1, read as the reverse complement.
CCCTGGAATACCCGATATTCCAGGGAGGCATGGCGTGGGTGGCGGACGCCTTCCTGGCGTCCGCGGTGTCCAACGCCGGGGGCCTGGGCATCATCTCCGCCATGAACCTCGACGCGGACTACCTGCGCGGCCAGATCCGCCAGTGCCGCGAAATGACGGACAGGCCCTTCGGCGTCAACATCATGCTGCTCAGCCCGCACGCGGAGAGCTGCGCGAAGATCGTCGCCGAGGAGAAGGTCGCCGTCGTCACCACGGGCGCGGGCCTGCCCGGCAAGTTCATCCCCATGTGGCTGGAAGCCGGGGTGAAGGTCGTCCCGGTGGTGCCGTCCGTGGCCATCGCCCGGCGCGTGGAGCGCGAGGGCGCGTGCGCGGTCATCGGCGAGGGCTGCGAGGCGGGCGGGCACATCGGGGAGTTGACCACGATGACCCTCGTGCCCCAGCTGGCCGACGCGGTGAAGATCCCCGTGCTGGCCGCCGGCGGCATCGCCGACGGGCGCGGCATCGCCGCCTCCCTCATGCTCGGCGCGCAGGGCGTGCAGTGCGGCACCAGGTTCCTGGCCGCCGAGGAATGCACCATCCCCCAGTGCTTCAAGGAGAAGGTCGTCGCGGCCAAGGACATCGACACGATGGTGACCGGCCGCCGCCTCGGGCACCCGGTGCGGGCGCTGAAGAACAGCTTCACGCAGGAGTTCGCCCGCAAGGAGGCCGACGCCGCCATCAGCAACGAGGAACTGGAGAAATTCGGGACCGGGGCGCTGTGGCGCGCGGTCAAGCAGGCTGACATGGTGACCGGGTGCGTCATGGCGGGCCAGGCGGCCGCGCTGGTCAAGCAGACCATGCCGGCGCGCGACATCATCACCTCCATGTTCGACGAGGCCGAGGCGCTGCTGGGCAGGGCCCTTTCCTACCAGTGCTAGCGTTCGTGTTCCCCGGGCAGGGCGCCCAGAAGCCCGGCATGGGGCGGGACTTGTACGACGCCTCCCCCGCCGCGAAAGCCGTGCTCGACCGCGCGGAGTCGCCGATGCCGGGCCTGCTGGCCCTGTGCTTCGAGGGGCCGCTGGAGGCGCTCACGCGCACCGACACGGCCCAGCCCGCGATGTTCGTCGTGGAATGCGCCTGCGCGGCCGCAGCGCATGAGGCGGGCCTGCGCGCTGGCGCGATGGCCGGGTTCTCGCTGGGCGAGTGGACCGCCTG
>DATHTQ010000343.1:0-18443 GCA_035463055.1 Candidatus Limnocylindria bacterium | reverse complement strand
GAACAGGGCCAGCTCGAGCTTGCTCATCCCCGCGCGGCCCGTCGTGTGGAAGCGGATGGCGCAGAGCACGTCCTCGTCGGACACGTTGTAGCGCACCCGTGCCAGGTGCGCGCCGACCAGCCCGTGCAGCAGCGCGTTGCTCGACAGCGTCGCCGGGTCGTCGCTCAGGCGCGCCCCCCGCGCGATGGCCTGCAGGCGCGCCAGCTCCATGCACTTGGCGCAATCGTGCAGGATGGCGGCGACGCCGGCCTTCTGCATCGGTATCCCGTGCCGCCGCGCCAGGCGCACCGCCGTGGCCCGCACGCCCAGGGTGTGGCGGAAACGCCCCTCGGACATGGCCTTTCGCACCATGCCCGTGTAGTCCGCCTGGTAGAGGCCGTGCAGGGCGATGTACTCCGCGACGGCGGGGGGCAGGAAGCGCGGCGCGTCCTGCAAGAGCCGCAGTTGCGCGCGCACCAGGCCCGATGTGACGCGCACCGGCTCCCAGGGGACGACGTGCGCCGTCGCCCCGTGAGCGCGCACGAACGCCGCCAGCGCCGCCGCGTCGTAGCCGGGCCGCGGGAACACGGCGAACTCGCACAGGGCGAACAGCGCCTCGGCCTCCCGCCACGAGGGCACGTCGGACAGCTTGTCCGCCCCCACGAGGTAGACCATCCCCGCGCCGGGGAACAATGCCTGCGCCGCGCGCACCGTATCCACGGCGAAGCGCGGCGCCGCGTTCGCGTCCAGGCTGGAGACCTCCAGCAGCGGCTCGTCCCGCACGGCGATGCGGGCCATCCGCAAACGGTGCTGGGAGGCGGCCTCCGGCTCCCTCCCGTGGGGTTTCCCGTAGGGCACGAGCAATATCTTTTCCAGGCCCAGCGCCTGCGCGCACGCGCGCGCGGCCCCGATGTGCCCGGTATGCACAGGATCAAAGGCTCCGCTGAATATCCCGATCCGCCTCACCCGTTGCTCCTTGAAGCTCTCATGCTGACATTATACACGTCCCCATGCTGAATAATACTCCGGGGCGCGCTCCCCGCACAAGCGAAAACGGCTTTTTTGGCCGGAAAACACAGAAAAAGCGCGGCAAAACGCGCGCTTCCGACACATCGCGGGCGCCGTGTCGCGAGGGCGCCGTATGCATAACGCACATGCATACGCGGAACGCGTGCCGCGCACGGAGAGGATTGGATGGCACACGGCCGGACGCCATCCTGGTCAAGGAGCCTTCACGCACCAACACCCCGCACCTGTTCAAGGAGCCAAACGCGCCCGAACGCCGAAGCTAACCGCGAACCCATCACGTGCCCGACCACGGTCCGCAGCACAAAACCCTGCACTACGCGCCATTTCCTCCCGCGTACCGAAGCAACGCGCTCAGCAAGCCTGTGCGCGTCCGGAATCCTTTCCCGAATGCCGCAATACCGCGCCCAACCCGCCATGCACGGGACATCCGTACCCGGTCCATCCCGTCCAGCGAAGCGCAATGTCCCATTTCCCGCAGGCAGCGCCGCCAGGCATGACCCCTCCACCACTAACATCCCCGCCCGGCGCGCCTTCCCCGCCGAACCGCCAAAAAAAGAACCCGCCGCGTCGCGTGACGGGCGGGATTCCGGCGGAGGCGCGGGCCTCCTCAGACCATCTCGATGATGACGCGCTCGGAGGCGTCGCCGCGGCGGGGCCCAAGCTTGTAGATGCGGGTGTAGCCGCCGGCAGCGTTCTTCTCGTCGTTGCGCTTGCGGTACTTGGGGCCGTACTCGCGGAAGAGCTTCTCGACCACGGGGTGGTTGTTGGCCTTGGTGCGCTCGCGGTAGTCGCTGCGGGACTCGTCTTCCTTGCGCAGCTCCTGGATGTCGTACAGGTACGCCATCATCAGCCGGCGCGCGTGCAGCTTGCTGGGCTGGTCGTTGACGACGTCCAGCTTGACGATCTGCCCCTTGTCGTTGTGGTATTCCTTGCTGGCGCTCACGGTCTTGTCGTGCTCGCGCACGGCGAGGGTGACCATCTTCTCGGCCACGCGGCGGACTTCCTTGGCGCGGGCGAGGCTCGTCTCGATGCGGCCATGCCACAGCAGGCTGGTGACCTGGTTGCGGATAAGGGCCTTGCGTTTGTCGCTTGTCAAGCCAAGCTTGCGTTGCTGTGCCATGTGGGGTGTACCCTCCTTAGGATGTGTCGCTTATTCTTCGCCCTTGCGCAGATGCAGGCCCAGGAGCGCGAGCTTCTGCTCGACTTCCTCCAGGCTCTTCTTGCCCAGGTTGCGGACCTTCATCATCTCTTCCTGGTCCTTCTGGACCAGCTCCGCCACGGTGTTGATGTTGGCGCGCTTGAGGCAGTTGTAGGCGCGGACCGACAGGTCCAGCTCGTCGATGGTCATCTCCGCGGTCTTGCCCAGCAGCTGGGTGTCGGCCTCCTCCTCGGACGCGCCCATGGGCGTGTCGGTGAGGCGGGTGAAGATGCCCAGCTGGCCGACGAGGATCTTGGCGGCCATGCCGATGGCCTCCTCGGGGTTCACCGAGCCGTTGGTCCACACCTCGAGCACGAGCTTGTCGTAGTCCGTGATGTTGCCGACGCGGGTGTCCTCGACCATGTAGTTGACCTTGCGGATGGGGGTGTAGATCGAGTCCATCGGGATGACGCCGATGGTCGTGATGGACTGCTTGTTGCGGTCGGCGGAGACGTAGCCGGTCCCGCTCTCGATGGTCAGCGTCATGCGCAGCCGCGCGCCCGCGTCGAGCGTGGCGATGTGCTGGGCGGGGTTGACCACCTCGACCTCGCTGTCCACGCGGATGTCCGCCGCGGTGACGGGGCCGGGGCCCTGGGCGTCGATCTCCACCTGCTTGACCATGTCGGAGAACAGGCGGACCGACAGCTCCTTGAGGTTGAGCACGATTTCGGTGACGTCTTCCTTGACGCCGGGAACGGTCGAGAACTCGTGCTGCACGCCCTCGATCTGGACGCTGGTCACCGCTGCCCCGGGCAGCGAGCTGAGGAGCGAGCGGCGCAGGGCGTTGCCCAGGGTGTGTCCGAAGCCGCGCTCCAGCGGCTCCACGACGAAGCGGCCGTAATGGTCTTCCTTGCGGAACTCGGCGCGCTCGATGTGCGGGGTGACGGAATCGGTAATCACGCTTTCCTCCTGTTCAATCTGTCGGTTCGGCTATGGAACAGGGTTAGCGGGAGTAATACTCGATAATCATGTTCTCCTGGAGGGAGAAGTCGATGTCGCTGCGCTCCGGCAGGGCGACGACGGTGGCCTTGAGGTCGTCGTAGTTGACGCTCAGCCACTTGGGCAGGATGCGCGCGCTGCCTTCGCGGGCTGCCTTGAACAGCTCGGCGTCGCGGCTGGTCTGCTTGACCGTGATCACGTCGCCCGTCTTGACGACGTAGGAGGGGATGTCCACCTTCTCGCCGTTGACGAGGAAGTGGCCATGGTTGATCAGCTGGCGGGACTGCGGGCGGGACGCGCCGAGCCCGGAGCGGTATATGACGTTGTCCAGCCTGCGCTCCAGGAGCTGGAGCATGTTCTCGCCGGAAACGCCCTTCATCGCCACAGCCTTTTCGTAGGTGCGGCGGAACTGGGTCTCAAACATGCCGTACGCGCGGCGGGCCTTCTGCTTCTCACGCAGCTGCGTGCCGAACTCGCTCATCTTGCGCTGCCTGGCCTGGCCGTGCTGGCCCGGGGGCGTGGGGCGCTTGGTGAGCGTGCACTTCGGGGAAAAGCACTTCTCGCCCTTGAGGAAGAGCTTGACGCCCTCCCGGCGGCACTGACGGCAAACGGGTCCTGTGGTTCTTGCCATCTGGGATTCTCCTTCTTAGACTCTTCTGCGCTTGGGGGGGCGGCAGCCGTTGTGGGGGATGGGGGTCACGTCCTTGATCATCGTGACCTCGAGCCCCGCGGTCTGCAGCGAACGGATCGCGGCCTCACGCCCCGAGCCGGGCCCCTTGACCAGCACGTCCACGTTGCGCAGGCCGAACTCGGCCGCGGCGCGGGCTGCGGTCTCGGCGGCCATCTGGGCCGCGAACGGCGTGGACTTCTTGTTGCCGCGGAAGCCCATCCCGCCGGAAGACGCCCAGGAAAGCGCGTTGCCCTGGGTGTCGGTGATCGTGACGATCGTGTTGTTGAACGAGGACTTGATGTGCACCACGCCGCGCTCGACGAGCTTCTTCTCCTTGCGCTTGCGGGACACCTTCTTGAGGGGGGCCTTCGCCATTTCTTTCCTCCATGCCCCTGTGGGGCGCGTCGTGCGTTACTTGTCCGCCTTTTTCCTGCCGGCGACCTGTTTCTTGGGGCCCTTGCGGGTGCGCGCGTTCTGCTTCGTGTTCTGTCCGCGCACGGGCAGGCTGCGGCGGTGGCGGATGCCGCGGTAGGAGCCGATCTCGATGAGCCGCTTGATGTCCAGGGAGATCTCGCGGCGCAGGTCGCCTTCCACCTTCACGTGGCGCTCGATGTATTCGCGCAGCTTGCTGATGTCCGTCTCCGACAGGTCGCGCACGCGCGTGTCGGGGTTGATCTCAGTCTCTGCGAGGATTTTCTGGGAAGTCGTCAGGCCGATGCCGAAGATATACGTCAGGCCCACTTCCACGCGCTTGTCCCGGGGCAGGTCAACGCCCGAAATTCGTGCCATGTGCTGGGAACACCTCCAAATGCTCTGTGTTTGCCAAGGGGTTGGGTCGGGATGGTCTCATGACGGTACTGTATGTCGAGCCCCGCGGTCCCTGGGCGCAAGCCCCGGGCAGCCGCCCGCGCGGCAGGCCATGCCTGGTTGCCCCCTCAGCCCTGCTTCTGCTTGTGCTTGGGGTTTTCGCAAATGACCATCACGTGGCCCTTGCGCTTGATGATCTTGCATTTCTCGCAGATCGTTTTGACGGACGGACGGACTTTCATGGGGGCAAACCTCCTCTTTCGGTCAGTTCTTGCTGCGCCAGGTGATGCGGCCGCGGGTCAGGTCGTAGGGGGAAAGCTCGATGGTCACCTTGTCCCCCGGGTAGATGCGGATGAAGTTCATGCGCATCTTGCCGGAGATGTGCGCCATGATCTTGTGGCCGTTGGGAAGTTCCACGGAGAACATGGCGTTGGGCAGGGCCTCGACCACCTTGCCTTCGATCTCGATTACATCGCTCTTGGACAAACACAGCCTCCTTCAGGCGGGGTACTCGGGTTGCGGGGCGTCATCACTGGGACGTACTGTCTGGAGGAAGGCGCGGATCTCCTCGTCGCGCAGGCGGTTCTGGGCGTACTTCGCCGCGAGTTCGGGCATTTCGTGCCGGGTCGGCATCAGGTGCTTGCGGCGCTTCTTCTTGGGCTTGGCGACGGGCCGGTTGCGGCCGTCGCAAACAAGGACGAATTGAGCGTCCACAGGACATAGTACCATAAACGCCCTGCCCTTGTCACGCCCCGCGAGGGAAATGGCGGCGATTCCGCCCTTCAGGTCCGGCTTCATCCCGCGCCCTCACTCCCAGGAGAAGTCGGGCAGCGTGAGGATCTCCGGAAGCCCGTCCTCGCGCACCGCGATGGTGTGCTCGTGGTGGGCGCACGCGGAGCCGTCCCGCGTCCGTACGGTCCACCCGTCCCCGTCCACCTGCACCTGCCAGCCGCCCATGGCGATCATCGGCTCCAGCGCCAGGGTCATCCCCGCGCGCAGCCTCGCGCCCTGGCCCGCCTCCCCGAAGTTGGGGACCGTCGGGTCCTCGTGCATGCTGCGCCCGATGCCGTGGCCGGTCAGGTCGCGTACGACGCCGTAGCCGTTGCTCTCCGCAAGCTGCTGCACCGCCTGCCCGATGTCGCCGACGCGGTTGCCCGCGCGCGCCATGCGGGCGCCGACGAAGAAGCACTGCTCGGTCACCTCGATGAGCCTGCGCTTCTCCGGGGAGATCTCCCCCACGCCGACCGTGAACGCGCTGTCGGCCTGCCAGCCGTCCAGGACGAGCCCGCAGTCCACGCTGAGGATGCTGCCCTCGCGCAGCACGCGCCGGTCGGAAGGGATGCCGTGAACCACCTCGTCGTCGATGCTCGCGCAGATGGTCGCCGGGTAGCCGCGGTAGTGGAGGAACGAGGGGACGGCGCCCGCGCGGCGGATGAGCTCCTCGGCGAAGGCGTCGACGGCGGAGGTGGTCTCGCCGGGCCGGATGGCGCCCCTGACCCGTGTGAGCACGCTGTGCAGGAGCCGTCCCGCGGCGCGCATCTTGTCCAGCTGCGCCGCGTTCTTGATGGTAATCAAGCCAGTCCCAGCGCCCTGCGGATGACCTGGTGGTCGCTTTCCAGCAGGCCTTCGACCCGGACGTCCAGCAGGTTCCCCTTGGCCTTGTAATAGCCGATCAGGGGCGCGGTCTGGCGGGCGTAGACCTCCAGGCGGTTCTTGATGGTCTCAGGCTGGTCGTCCTTGCGGTGGACGAGCTGCCCCCCGCACTCCGGGCAGACCATGGAGGAGCCCAGGGTGCGCGTGTGGAAGGTGGACCCGCAGGCGCCGCACACGCGGCGGCCTGCGAGGTGCTCCATGATGATGTCTTCGCCGGCCAGGAGGTTCACGACCTTGTCCACCTGGGTGAAGGCCTCCAGCGCCTCGGCCTGGGGCACGGTGCGCGGGAACCCGTCCAGCACGTATCCGTCCTGCGCGTCCGGCTCCTGCAGGCGCAGCTGCACCATGCCGATGACGACGTCGTCGGGGACCAGCTCGCCCGCGTCGATGTAGCGCCTGGCCGCCAGCCCGAGCTCGGTGCCCTGGCGCATGTGCTCGCGCAGCATGTCGCCGGTGGACACCTGGGGGATGTTCATCTCGCGCGTGAACATCTTCGCGTGCGACCCCTTGCCGACGCCGGGGGGGCCCAGGAGGATCAGGTTCACGTCAACCTCCTTACAGGAAGCCCTTGTAGTTGCGCATCACCATCTGCGCCTCGATCTGGCGCACGGTCTCCAGGGAGACCGAGACGGCGATCAGCATGGAGGACGCGGCGAAGGGGATCTGCACCCTCTGCCACGCGGACAGCAGCGTGGGCAGCGTGGCCAGCAGCGCCAGGAACAGCGCGGCGAACAGGTTGAGGCGGCCCGCGGTGCGCTTGAGGAAGGAGACGGTGTTCTGGCCCGAGCGGATGCCCGGGATGTTGCCGCCCTGCTGCTGGATGTTCTTGGCGATGTCGCCCGGGTTGAAGGAGACGGAGGAGTAGAAGTAGGTGAAGGCGATGATCAGCAGCGCCGTCAGCAGCAGGTTGAGCGGGGCGCCCTGCCCCATGTTGGCGTTCCACCACTGCGACACGCCGGAATTGGGCCCGATGATCGCGAAGATGGTGCCGGGGAACGCCATGAACGAGTAGGCGAAGATCAGCGGCAGCACGCCGACGGAGAGGATCTTCAGCGGGATGTGCGTGGACTGGCCGCCGTACATCTTGCGCCCCACGACCCGCTTGGCGTACTGCACCGGGATGCGGCGCTCGCCCAGGTCGATGAAGGTGACGACGGCGATGAGGGCCAGCGCGGTGATGACCAGGGTCAGGAACCCGGACACGGTCGTGCCGTAGGGGGTCAGGCCCAGGACGTCGGTGAACGCGGTCAGGATGCCGGAGAAGATGTTGGAGATGATGCCGGCGAAGATCAGCAGCGATATGCCGTTGCCGATGCCGTTGGCGGTGATGCGCTCGCCGATCCACATGGCCAGCGCGGTGCCGCCCGCCATGACCACGCCGATGTTGAGCAGGCCGAAGAAGTTGTTGTAGGCCGGGTCCAGCACCCGAAGGCCGGTCACCTGGTCCACCTGGCCGTTGAGCGCCGAGATGAGGCCGATGGCCTGGATGGCGGCGAGCACGACGGTGGCGTAGCGGGTGATCTTGGTGATCTTGGCCTTCCCCTCCTCGCCGCCTTCCTTCTGCAGCCGCTCCAGCGCCGGGATGGCGATGGTGAGCAGCTGCATGATGATGCTGGCGTTGATGTAGGGGGTGATGCCCATCGCCATGACGGTCATCTGGCTGAACGCGCCGCCGGTCATCATGTTGACCATGCCCAGCATGTCATAGTTCTGGGCCAGCCGGCTGACGACCTCGGAATTGATGCCGGGGACCGGTATCACGCCGACGAGGCGGAACACCAGCAGCATCATGAAAGTGTACAGGAGCTTCCTGCGCAGTTCCGGGACTTTCCAGGCGTTACGCAGCGTATCCCACATCTCAGACCTCCTCGGCCTTGCCGCCGGCCTGTTCGATCTTTTCCTTCGCGCCGCCGGTGAAGCGGGCCGCCTGCACGGTCAGCTTGCGGGTGAGCTCCCCGCGGCCGAGGATCTTGAGGCCGTCCTTGCCGCCCTTGACCACGCCCGCGTCGCGCAGCACGGCCTCGGTGACGACGGTGCCGTCCTCGAAGCGCTCGAGGCTCTCGACGTTGCAGGTCGCGTAGTCCTTGCGGAAGATGTTGGTGAAGCCGCTCTTGGGGATGCGGCGGGTCAGCGGCATCTGGCCGCCCTCGAACCCGGGTCCCTTGCCGCCGCCGGAGCGGGCGCGCGCGCCCTTGTGGCCCTTGCCGCTGGTCTTGCCCAGCCCGCTGCCGATGCCGCGGCCGAGGCGCTTGGCCTTGGTCCGGGAGCCCTCGGCGGGCTTCATATCATGCAGTTTCATAGTGAGGGCCCTCCTGTCACTCGTTGATTTCCTCGACGCTGACCATGTGCTTGACCGTGAAGACCTGCCCCCGGATGCAGGGGTTGTCCTCGTGGACGACGCTCTGGCCGATCTTGCGCAGGCCCAGCGCCTCCACGGTGCGGATCTGCTTGGTCAGCCTGGCGATGGGGGACTTGAGCAGGGTGATCTTCAGTTTCATCTCGTACTCCTCAGCTCCGGATTTCCTCGACGGTCTTGCCGCGAAGCTTGGCCACCTGCTCCGGGGAGCGCAGCAGCCTGAGGCCCTCGATGGTCGCCTTGACCGTGTTGATGGGGTTGCTCGTCCCGAAGGACTTGGTGCGGATGTCCTTGACGCCGGCCAGCTCGAGCACGGCGCGGGCGGCGCCGCCGGCGATGACGCCGGTGCCCTCGGGCGCGGGCAGGATGACGACCTTGCCGGTGCCGAAGTAGCCGATGGTCGCGTGCGGCACGGTGGTGCCGGACAGCGGGATGGTGATCAGGTGCTTCTTGGCGTCCTCGTTGGCCTTGCGGATGGCCTCGGGGATCTCCGCGGCCTTGCCCATGCCCGCGCCGACGCGCCCGGCGCCGTCACCGACCACGACCAGCGCCGCGAACCGGAAGTTGCGGCCGCCCTTGACGGTCTTGACGACGCGGTTGACGGCGACAAGCTTTTCCTTGAATTCGCTCTGCTCTTCCCTGTCTCGGTCTCTGCGTTGCACTTTCAGGTCCCCTCCTTAGAATTTCAGCCCGGCTTCGCGGGCGCCGTCCGCCAGGGAGGCGACACGGCCGGTGTAGATATAGCCGCTGCGGTCAAAGACCACCTGTTCGATGCCGGCCTGCTTGGCGCGCTCGCCCACGAGCTTGCCGACGGCCTTGGAGGCGCCCTTCTTGTCCATCTCGCCCGCCTGGTCCTTGATCTCGGCGTCCATCGTGGAGGCCGCGGCCAGGGTCACGCCCCGGGTGTCGTCGATGACCTGGGCGTAGATGGCGGAATTGCTGCGGAACACGCAGAGGCGGGGCATGTCGGGGGTGCCCTTCACCTTCTTGCGCACGCGGGCGTGGCGTATCCGGCGTACTTCATTGCGGTCGCGTTTCTGGAACATACCTGTTCACTCCTCTCAATCAGCTGCCGGACTTGCCGACCTTGCGGCGGATGTGCTCGTCGCGGTACTTGATGCCCTTGCCCAGGTAGGGCTCCGGCGGGCGGACGGCACGGATGTCGGCCGCGAGGTTGCCCACGACCTGCTTGTCGATGCCCTTGACGACGATGACCGTCGGCGCGGGGGTCTCGAAGCTGACGTCCTGGGGCGCGTCGAAGACGACGGGGTGCGAATAGCCGACGTTGAGGGTCAGCTTCTTGCCGCCCTCGGCCGCGGCGCGGTAGCCGGTGCCGACCAGGTCCAGCGTCTTGCTGAAGCCCTCGGTCACGCCGTGCACCATGTTGTTGACCAGGGCGCGGTACAGGCCGTGCAGCGCCTTCTGGGGCTTGGAATCGTTCTTGCGGTGCAGGGTCAGGACGCCCTCTTCCTGGGCGAGGTCGATTTCCCTGCTGACCTGCTGGGCCAGTTCGCCCTTGGGGCCCTTGACGGTGACGAGGTTGCCCTCACCGACGGTGACCGTCACGCCCTTGGGCAGGTGAATCGGAAGTTTTCCGATACGAGACATGTTTCTTCCTCCCTTGCGTGCGGTTTACCAGATATAGGCGAGGACTTCGCCGCCCAGCTTGCTGTTCCTGGCGTTCTTGTCGGTCATCAGCCCCTTGGAGGTCGAGATGATCGCGACGCCCAGGCCGCCCAGTACGCGGGGCAGGTCTTCGCAGCTGGCAAACACGCGAAGGCCGGGCTTGGAGATGCGGCGCAGCCCGGCGATGACCGGCTGCTGCTTGCCGTTGACGTACTTGAGGGTCAGCTTGATCTGGCCCTGCACGCCGTCCTCTATCTTTTCGAACGACTTGATGTAGCCCTCGTCCAGAAGAATCTTGGCGATGGCCTTCTTCGCGTTGCTCGCGGGGATCGCGACGGTGTCATGCTTGGCAATCTGCGCGTTGCGGATGCGGGTCAGCATGTCGGCGATGGGATCGTTCACTACCATGGGGGCCTCCTCCTCCTGAAATCCTTACCAGCTGGCCTTGCGCACGCCCGGGATCTGGCCCTTGTAGGCAAGCTCACGGAAGCAGATGCGGCACACGCCGTAGCGGCGCAGCACGGAATGCGGCCTGCCGCACAGGGTGCAGCGCGTGTAGGCGCGGGTCGAGAACTTGGGTTCGCGGGACTGCTTGACCTTCAGGCTCGTCTTCGCCATCGTTTCTTCCTCCTTACCTTACTGCGCGAACGGCATGCCCAGCAGGGACAGGAGCTCGCGGGCTTCCTCATCGCTGCGGGCGGTCGTGACGAAAATCATTTCCATGCCGCGGATCTTCTCCACCTTGTCATAGTTGATCTCGGGGAAGATCAGCTGCTCGCGCACGCCCAGGGCATAGTTGCCCCGGCCGTCGAAGGCCTTCTGGGACACGCCGCGGAAGTCGCGCACGCGGGGAAGGGCGATGGAGACGAGCTTGTCGAAGAACTGCTCCATCCGCTCGCCGCGCAGCGTGACCTTGGCGCCGACGTTCATGCCCTCGCGGACCTTGAAGTTGGCGATGGATTTCTTTGCCTTGGTGACCAGCGGCTTCTGCCCGGCGATGATGCCGAGCTCCTCCACGGCGGTCTCCAGCATCTTGGCGTTGTCCTTGCAGTCGCCCAGGCCCATGTTGATGACGATCTTCTCCAGCTTCGGCACCTGCATGGGGTTCTTGTAGCCGAACTTCTGCTGCAGGGCGGGCACAGCCTCGGCCAGGTACCTTTGCTTCAAACGGGTTGCCATGTGGCTGCTCCTCTCTGTCAGTCGATCTGTTCGCCGCACTTCTTGCAGACGCGGATTTTCTTGCCGTCTTCCAGCACCTTGGCGCCCGCGCGGGAGGGCTTGCCGCACTTCTGGCAGACGAGCATGACGTTGGAGGCGTCGATGGCCGCTTCCTTGCGGATGAGGCCGCCGGGCTGCCCCTGGGCGCGGGACTTGCGGTGGCGGGTCACCATGGCGACGCCCTCCACGGTCACGCGGCCGCTGCTGGGGTTCACGGCCAGGACCTTGCCTTTGACGCCCTTGTCCTTGCCGGAGATGACGATGACTTCGTCCTTGGTCTTAACGTGCACTTTCACCGTTTCCACTCCTTACAGCACTTCGGGTGCCAAAGAGACGATCTTCATGTAGTTCTTCTCGCGCAGCTCGCGCGCGACGGGCCCGAAGATGCGGGTGCCGCGGGGCTGCTGCTGGTCGTTGATGATGACGGCTGCGTTGTCGTCAAAGCGGATGTAGGAGCCGTCGGGCCGGCGGTTCTGCTTGACCACGCGGACGATGACAGCGCGCACCACTTCGCCCTTCTTGACCTGGCCGCCGGGGGCCGCGGACTTCACGCTGGCCACGATGACGTCGCCGATGGACGCGCTGCGGCGGAAACTGCCGCCCATCACCCGGATGCACATGATTTCCTTGGCGCCGGAGTTGTCGGCGACCTTAAGCCGTGTTTGCGGCTGGATCATACGGGGTCCCTCCTTCTATGCCTGCGCCGCGCAGTGGACGCGGCAGTGGATTACTTCGCCTTCTCTACGATCTCGACCAGGCGCCAGCGCTTGTCGTGGGACAGCGGCCTGGTCTCCATGACGCGGACCTTGTCGCCGACGCGGCAGACGTTCTCCTCGTCGTGGGCCTTGAGCTTCTTGGTCTGGCTGACGATCTTGCCGTAGAGCGGGTGGCGGTAGCGGCTGTGGATGCTGACCGTGATGGTCTTGTCCATCTTGTCGCTGGTGACGACGCCCGTGCGGACCTTGCGGCTGTTCCTGGGGTTCTGCTGCTCACTCATGGCGGCTGCCTCCGTCTCTTATCGGGCCAGGCGCTTCTGCGCCTGCGTCTGGGCGGTCATCGCGCGGGCGATGTCCCGCTTGACGGCCTGGATCTGCATCGTGTTCTCCAGCTGGCCCGTCGCGAGCCTGAAGCGCAGGTTGAACAGCTCGGTCTTGAGCTCGGCGATCTTCGCCTGCAGCTCTTCGGGTTTCATGGCCAAAAACTCACTGATTTTCATCGTTTCCACCGCCCGTCAGTTGGTCCAGCTGCGCCTTGGAATAAATCTTGGTGCGCACCGGCAGCTTGGTGGAGGCAAGGCGAAGGGCCTCGCGGGCCATCGCTTCCTCGATGCCGGCCACCTCGAAGAGGACGCGCCCGGGCTTCACCACGGCCACCCAGTACTCCGGGGAGCCCTTGCCGCTGCCCATGCGGGTCTCGGCGGGCTTCTGCGTCACGGACTTGTCCGGGAAGATCTTGGTCCAGACCTGGCCGCCGCGCTTGGTGTAGCGGGTGAGCGCGACGCGCGCGGCCTCGATCTGCTGGCTGGTCACCCAGCTGGGGTCAAGGGAGACGAGGCCGAACTCGCCGTAGCTGATGAAGTTGCCGCGGTGGGCCTTGCCCTTCATCCGGCCGCGCATCACCTTGCGGTGCTTGACACGCTTTGGCATCAACATGGTTCATTTCCCTCCTTCGGGGAGCCTGGCAGGCTTGTTCTTGGCCTTGGGGAGGACCTCGCCCTTGTAGATCCAAACCTTGACGCCCAGCCGGCCGTAGGTGGTCTTGGCCTCCGAGAAGCCGTAATTGATGTTGGCGCGCAGGGTCTGCAGCGGGATGGAGCCCTCGTGGTACTGCTCGGTGCGCGCGATGTCCGCGCCGCCCAGGCGGCCGGAGACCATGGCCTTCATGCCCTTGGCGCCGGCGCGCATGGTCCGCTGGATGCCCTGCTTGAGGGCGCGGCGGAAGCTGATGCGCTTCTCGAGCTGCTGGGCGATGTTCTCAGCCACCAGCTGGGCGTCCAGGTCCGGGCTCTTGACCTCGTTGACGTTGATGGTCACGGTCTTGCCCAGTTCCTTCTCGACGAAGGCCTTGAGCTCCTCGATGCCCTTGCCGCCGCGGCCGATGATCATGCCGGGCTTGCCGGTGTAGACGTTGATGGTCAGCCGGGCCGCGCTGCGCTCGATGTCGATGCGGCTGATGCCCGTGGAATAGTACTTCTTCTTGAGCAGCTCGCGGATCTTGTGGTCCTCCAGCAGGAAGTCCGCGAAGTGCTTCTTGTCCGTATACCAGCGCGTGCTCCAGTCGAAGATGACGCCGACGCGCGCGCCGTGGGGATTTACTTTATGTCCCATTGCTGAAACCTCCCTTATCTCTTGTCCAGGACGACGCCGAAGTGGCTGGTGCGCCGCAGCATGCTGGACGCGCTGCCGCGCGCCTTGGGCATGAAGCGCTTGAGCGTCGGGCCGGGGTTCGCGTAGATTTCAGCGACGTACAGGGAATCGCGGTCCATGTCCAGGTTGTTGACGGCGTTGGCCGCCGCGCTCTCGATGAGCTTGAACAGGACGGGCGACGCGGCGTGCGGGGTGAGGCGAAGGATCGCCAGGGCCTCGCCCAGGTCCTTGCCGCGGATCTGGTCGATGATGAGCTTGGCCTTGCGGGAGGAGACGCGCACGTGCTTGACGGAGGCGTGGGGACGCTTCTCGTCGCGAGCCTTGTGCAGCTCTTTCTTGTCGCGGGTGTTGCTTGCCATAACTGTCTCCTTTCGCCTTACTTGCGCTCGGTCTTCTTCTCGCCCGCGTGCCCGCGGAACGTGCGGGTGGGGGCGAACTCGCCGAGCTTGTGGCCGACCATGTCCTCGGTGACGTAGACGGGGACGTGCTTGCGGCCGTCATGCACCGCCACGGTGTGGCCCACGAAGTCCGGGAAGATGGTGCTGGCGCGCGACCAGGTCTTCAGGACCGACTTCCTGCCGGACTTGTTGAGCTCCTCCACGCGGGAGAGAAGCTTCGGGTCTACGAAAGGTCCTTTCTTAACAGAGCGGCTCATGTGTAGCCGGGCCTCCTTTCATCCTGCGGGCTTACTTGTCGTTGATGCGCTTGACGATCAGGCGGTTGGAATACTTCTTGTGCTTGCGGGTCTTCATGCCAAGCGCGGTCTTGCCCCAGGGGGTCTGCGGGGCCGGCAGGCCGACGGGCGACTTGCCCTCGCCGCCGCCGTGCGGGTGGTCCACCGGGTTCATGACGACGCCGCGGACCGTCGGGCGGATGCCCATGTGGCGCTTGCGCCCGGCCTTGCCGATGCGGACGTTCTCGTGGTCGGTGTTGCCGACGGTGCCGATGGTCGCCTGGGCGGACAGCGGCAGCCTGCGGATCTCGCCGGAGGGGAGGCGGACCTGCGCGAATTCACCCTCCTTGGCCATCAGCTGGGCGTACACCCCGGCCGAGCGGACGAGCTGGCCGCCGGTGCCGGGCTTGATCTCCAGGTTGTGGATCAGCGTCCCCGTGGGGATCCCGGAGAGCGGCAGGGCGTTGCCCGGCTTGATGTCGGAGCCCTCGCCGGAGACGACGGTGTCGCCGACGCTCAGGCCGACCGGGGCCAGGATATAGCGCTTCTCGCCGTCGAGGTAGTGCAGCAGGGCGATGAACGCGGAGCGGTTCGGGTCGTACTCGATGGCGGCGACCTTCGCGGGCACCTTCGCCTTGTCGCGCTTGAAGTCGATCATGCGGTACTTGACCTTGTTCCCGCCGCCCTGGTGGCGGACGGAGATCTTGCCCTGCGCGTTGCGGCCGGCGTGCTTCTTCTTGTTGCTGACCAGGCTCTTCTCGGGCGCCTTCTTCGTGATCTCGGCGAACGTGTTCACCGACATGAAGCGGCGCGCGGGCGAGGTCGGTTTGTAGATGCGGACTGGCATTGTGTCTGCTCCTCCCTTAGACCATGCCCTCGAAGAACTCGATGGGCTTGGAGTCCTCCGTCAGCGTGACATAGGCCTTCTTGACTTCGCTGGTGCGGCCCTGCGTCTTGCCCTGCCGCTTGATCTTGCCCAGGGCGCGCAGCGTGTTGACCCGCTTGACCTTGATGCCCTTGAACACGGCCTCCAGGGCGTCGCGGATCTCGATCTTGTTGGCGCCGGTGTCCACCTCGAAGATGTACCTCTTCTCGCCGATGCCCTCGTAGCCCTTCTCGGTCAGCACCGGGCGGCGGATGATGTCGTGGGGGTTTTTCATGACGCGAAGACCTCCTGGATGGCGGTGACGGCGTCCCGGGTCAGCACGAGCTTGTCGGCCTGCAGGATGTCGTATACGTTGAGGGTGCCGGCGGAGGAGTCCCTGAGCAGCTTGAGGTTGCGGGTGGCGCGGCGGGCGCTTTCGTCGGCGCCTTCGCGCACGAACAGGCAGGACTTCACGCAGCCCAGGTCCTGGAGCATCTTGGCGACCAGGCGGGTCTTGGGCTGGGCCAGGGAGAAGCTGTCCAGCACGATGATGTCGCCGGCGGCGAGCTTGGCGGACAGGGCGGAGCACATCGCGAGCTTGCGGACCTTGCGCGGCACCTTGACCACGTAGTCCCGCGGCTGGGGGGCGAACACGACGCCGCCGTGGCGGAACTGGGGCGCGCGGTTGCTGTGGTGGCGGGCGCGGCCGGTGCCCTTCTGGCGGTAGATCTTGCGCCCGCCGCCGCGGACCATGCCGCGGGTCAGGGCGCTCTGGGTGCCCTGGCGGCGGTTGGCCAGGATGGAGCGGACGACCAGGTGCATGGCGGGGACGTTGGGGGTGACGGCGAACACGTCGTCGTTCAGCTCCATTTCGCCCGCGGCCTTGCCCTGCATATCAAGGACGGTGATGGTCGGCATACGGTTTCCTCCTAATTCAGGCCTTGAGCGCGTCGCGCACAAGCAGCAGGCCCTTTTTGGGGCCGGGAACGGCGCCCTTGATCAGCAGCAGGTTGCGCTCGGCGTCCACGCCGACGACTTCCAGGTTCTGCACCGTGACGCGCTCGACGCCGTAGTGGCCGGACATCTTCTTGTTCTTGAACACGTGCGCGGGGCTGGTGTTGGCGCTCATGGAGCCGACGCCGCGGTGGTACTTGGAGCCGTGGGCCATGGGGCCGCGGCTCTGGTTCCAGCGGTAGATGGCGCCGGTGAACCCGTGGCCCTTGCTGGTCCCGGTCACGTCCACCAGCTCGCCGGGGGCGAACTGGGCGCAGGACAGGGTCTGCCCGACTTCCAGGTTGGATACGTCGGAGAGGCGGAACTCGCGCAGCCAGCGGGCGGGGGCGAGGCCGACCTTGCGATAATGGCCGGCGAGGGGCTTCTTCACCAGCTTCTTGGCGCGCTGCTCGCTGATCTCGTCAAAGCTCAGCTGCACCGCCTGGTACCCGTCCTTGTCCGCGGTCTTCTTCTGCACGATCGTGCAGGGGCCTGCCTGGACCACCGTCACCGGCACCAGTCGCCCGTCCGGCAGGAACTGCTGGGTCATGCCCAGCTTCTTGCCGAGGATTGCTTTCTTCATGGCGTCTGCCTCCTGCCTCAGAGTTTGATTTCGATTTCGACGCCGGCGGGAAGATCGAGCTTCATCATGGCGTCCACGGTGCGGGAAGTCGGGCTGTGGATATCGATCAGGCGCTTGTGGGTCCTGCGCTCGAACTGCTCGCGGCTGTCCTTGTACTTGTGGGGCGCGCGCAGGATGGTGACGATCTCCTTGTCGGTGGGCAGGGGCACGGGGCCGCTGACGCGCGCGCCGGTGCGCTTGGCGGTGTCCACGATGCGCTCGGCGGACTGGTCAATGAGGTGGTGCTCGTATGCCTTGAGCTTGATACGGATGGTCTGGCTGGCCATTGGCGTTCCTCCTTGTTCGTTCGTACTCACGCGGGAGACCCGCGCCGGGCACCGCTGGCCCGGATGGTGAGCCCGTCGCCCGATTGCCGGGCATGGTCCGCGATAATGACCCGCCCAACGCCCGGGCGGCAACCTATCGCTTCATCCCTAAACAGACAGCGTTGCTATTATACGCACCCCAAAAACAAAAAGCAAGCATTATTTTTCGCGTTTCGGGGCGATATTTGCATGCGGTCCGTCCCGTGCCCCCGGGAGCGCGTAAACTCTGGCGTTTTTCACCGTTTCCCCCATCCCTCCGCCCGGGCGTGTTGGCCCCTGTTCACGGAATGCCCGGGAAGGCAAAATTGTGGGTAAAACGGAGGGATATACAACATATGGGGTCGGGGGATGGGAAAGGGTTTGGGTTGGGCGGGGGATGGGTCAAGGAAGGCATACGGCAGGGACAAGATCAAGCGAGCAGATTATTAGGGAGAGGATATGCAGGCTAAGGAAAGGAAGGATGTATTTCTTTGGGATGGGGTCAGGATAGCATTCCAATGATAAGGTTGAAATATTGCAAAGGCTATAGATGAGGAAGAGCACAGGAGGATCGACTGGGCGTTCCAACCCGGGTGATGATTGTCATATATAGAAGGAATGGAAGCTGCAGGGTTGGGCGGTCAGCGCTCCGGGACGCCGAGGTCGCGCATGTGGCGGCCGATGTGGGACTCCAGGCGGGCGGCGTAGGCCTCGGCCTCGCGGTCCCACAGATCATACAGTGCTTTCTTGAGTTCCGGCTGGGAGAGGATGAGGCCGTAGGTGATGTGGATGAGCTGGCGGGCGTCGGCCTGGTCGAACAGCCCGGGCAGCTGCGCGTCGGCAAGGGAGTCCAGCGGTGGGACGGCCTCCGCCCTGGCGGACACGTGGTAGTACGCCCGCGCTTCATCGAAGTGCTCCAGCGCGAACGCGTGCGCGCGGCGGTAGAGCGCGGGGTCCGTCTCGGCGACGGCGCGCATCGCCTCCAGCCAGTTGGTGCCCGCGGTCTTCACGTGGAACCTGCCGCGGGTGTGCTTGGCGATGGAAGGGAAGACGCGGAACTTGTCGGAGCCGGAGTGCACGCTGATCTTGTAGCCGAAGCGCCGCCCGATGGCCGCGTGGACCCGCATCTCGCGGTCGAACGCGG
>DATHTQ010000342.1:0-3463 GCA_035463055.1 Candidatus Limnocylindria bacterium | reverse complement strand
CTCGCCGTAGGGCGGGTTCGTCAGGAAGACGACGCCCTTCCCCTCCACGCGAACTTCCCTTACGTCCGCCTTGCGGACGCTGATTTTCCCGGCGAGGCCCGCCTGGCGGATGTGCCGCTCGCACAGTTCCAGCGCCTCGGGGTCGACGTCGCTGCCTGATATTTCTCTGATACTATCCGGCGTATACTTCGCGGCGGCATCCGAGCGGATAGCTGCCATCCGCTTCCTGTCCGCCTGCGCCCACGCCTCCATGGCGAACGCACGGGACAGCCCCGGGGCGCGGCCGGACGCGAGGAAGGCCGCCTCGATGAGCAGCGTGCCGGTGCCGCAGCACGGGTCGTACAGGGGCTGGGCGCCGTCCCACGGCGCAAGGCGCACGAGCGCGGCGGCCAGCGTCTCGCGCAGCGGCGCCTCGCCCACCCAGGTGCGGTAGCCCCGCTTGTTGAGCGCCTCCCCGGAGGTGTCCAGCGTCAGGCGCGCGACGTCGCGGTGGATGGTGACGGATACCTGGTAGAGGCTTCCGCCCTCCGGGAACCAGCCCGTCTTGTATGTCCGCTTGAGCCGCTCGACGATGGCCTTCTTCGTGATGCTCTGGCAGTCGCTGACGCTCATGAGCTGGCTGCGCACGCAGTTGCCGCTGACCGGGAACTGCGCGTCCCTGGGCAGGTATTCCTCCCACGGCAGGGATTGCACGAACTGGAACAGTTCCTCGAAGCTGGTCACCGTCTGTTCGCCCAGCACGAGCAGCACCCGGTCGGCGCAGGCAAGCCACAGGTTGGCCTTGAACGCGCCCTCGAAATCCGCCTCGAACCGCGCCCCGCCCTGCCCCGCCGAGGCCGTGAAGCCCAGCCCTTCCAGCTCCTTCTTGATCAGGCCTTCCAGGCCGAACGCGCCCGTCGCGACAAACTCCATACCCACCTCTTTCCAGGCGGATTATACACAATCCCGGGCGCGCGCGCCTGTTCGCGCCGGGCTTTTGCGTGTACAATCACCATCGGAGGGCATTATGAAGCGAACAATACTCATCGTCCTAGACTCGGTGGGCATCGGCGAACTGCCCGACGCCGCGCTGTACGGCGACGAGGGCGCGAACACGATAGGCAACACGGTGAAGGCCACGGGCCTGCGGCTGCCCAACATGGAGAAGCTGGGCCTGGGCCACATCCCGCAGGCGAACCTGCCCGAGCACCCCGAGGCCAGGGGCGTCTCAGGGCGGCTGCGGGAGGTGTCGCCCGGCAAGGACACGACGACCGGGCACTGGGAGATGGCGGGCGTGCGGCTGTCCGCGCCGTTCCCGACGTACCCGGACGGCTTCCCGGACGAGGTCATCGCGCGCTTCGAGGCCGCCATCGGGCGCAAGACCCTGGGCAACTACGCCGCCAGCGGGACCGTCATCATCGAGGACCTGGGCGAGGAGCACATGCGCACCGGCTTCCCCATCGTGTACACCTCCGCCGACTCGGTGCTGCAGATCGCGGCGCACGAGGAAATCATCCCGCTGGACGAACTGTACGCCATGTGCGAGACGGCCCGCAGGCTCATGACCGGCGAGCATGCGGTGGGGAGGGTCATCGCAAGGCCCTTCACCGGCCCCCGCAAGGGCGAGTTCCGCAGGACACCGGGGCGGCGCGACTTCTCGCTGGACCCCATCGGCCGCACCATCCTGGACGACCTCAAGGACGCCGGGCACGACGTCATCGGGGTCGGCAAGATCGAGGACATCTTCGCGCACCGGGGGCTCACCGCCAGCGACCACGCCGCGGGCAACAAGGCTTGCACGGAGTCCATGCTGCGGTTCCTCGATACGTCCTTTGACGGCCTGCTGTTCGTGAACCTCGTGGATTTCGACATGGTCCACGGGCACCGCCGCGACGTGAAGAGCTACGCCGCCGCGCTGCGGGAGTTCGACGACGCGCTGCCGTCCATCCTGGCGAAGCTGCGGCCGGAGGACCTGCTGCTCATCACGGCGGACCACGGGTGCGACCCGACGTTCAGGGGCAGCGACCACACGCGCGAGCATCCGCCGCTGCTGGCGTACCGGACCGGCATGAAGTGGTACGCCGCGCTCGGGGACCGCGAGACCTTTTCCGACATCGCCGCCACCGTGGCTGAATATCACGGGCTGCACCAGCGCTACGGCGCGGCGTCGTTCCTGGACGTAGTGGAGGGTACGCTGTGAAGGAAATGAAGGCCATCAGGAAAGCCGCCGACGCGGTGGAGCAGGCGGTCGGCACCGCGGATACCGCGGTCATCCTGGGCACGGGCCTGGGCGGCTTCGAGACGCTGCTCACCGAGGCGCTGGACGTCCCCTACGAGGACGTGCCGGGGTTCCCGGTCTCCACGGTGCAGGGGCACGCGGGGAAATTCGTCTCCGGCTCCATCGGCGGCAGGCGCGTGCTCGTCATGGCGGGGCGCGTGCACAGCTACGAGGGCTACGGCATGGACAAGGTCACGCTGCCGGTGCGCGTGATGTGCCTGCTGGGCGTCCGGCACCTCATCGTGACCAACGCCGCCGGGGCGGTCAACGAATCATTCCGCCCGGGCGACCTCGTGCTGCTCGACGACTTCATCAACCTCTCCGGGCGCAACCCGCTGCGCGGGAAGAACCTGGACCAGTTCGGCCCCCGGTTCCCGGACATGACCTACGCCTACGACCCCGCGCTCAAGGACGTTGCGCTGCAGGCCGCCGGGCGGCTGGGCGTGGACCTCAAGCGCGGCGTCTACGCCTGGTTCAACGGCCCCAGCTTCGAGACCCCCGCCGAGATCCGCATGGCAAGGGTCCTGGGCGCGGACCTGGTCGGCATGTCCACGGTGCCGGAGACCATCGTCGCCCGCCACTGCGGGATGCGGGTGCTGGGCATCAGCAGCGTGACCAACATGGCCGCCGGCGTCGTCGAGGGGCCCATCGACCACGAGGGGGTGCTCGCGGTGGGGGAGGGGATCAAGGACACCTTCCGCGGCCTGGTGAGCGAGATCATCCGGGACCTGCCCGACGCCGAGACCCCGGCGATGTAGCCGCCCGGCATGCAAGAACGCCCCCGCGGTAAAAACCGCGGGGGCGTTGCCGTGTGGATGGGTCAGCTCCTGATTTGGGCGTTGAACTCACGGCCCAGGCGGCCGACGATGTCCTGCATGACCGCGCCGATCTCGGCTTCCTCCAGCGTCCTGTCCGTCCCGCGAAGGGTGATGGAGAACGCCGCGGACTTCTTCCCTTCGCCTACCTGTTTGCCGCGGAACACGTCGAACAACCGGACTTCCTCCAGCGCCTCCCCGCCCGCCGCTTCGATGGCGCGCAGCACGGGCAGCAGCGGCTGGTTCTCGTTCAGCACCAGTGCAAGGTCGCGGCTCACCGCGGGGGTGCGCGAAAGCTCCTTGACCCGGCCCAAGGGCCTGGCAAGCTCCGCCATCAGGGCCAGGTCCAGCTCCGCCACGTACGCCCGCCCCGCGATGCCGAAGCGCTCCG
>DATHTQ010000341.1:0-2152 GCA_035463055.1 Candidatus Limnocylindria bacterium | reverse complement strand
TCCCCCTCCAGCAGCATCAGGGGGCCGGGGTGATAATACAGGCGCTTTCCGCTCTCGCGGATCCTCACGCCAATGACGGTGGGCATGATACGGATTCCTCCAATAAACTCAGCAGCAGGGTGTCTGCGACGCCCTGCCAGGATACGTTGACGGCGCGCTGCTCGCGGGCAGCGAACACGGCTTCCAGGAGACGGCCGGCGCGGGCGGCATCGGGGCTTTGGGGCCCGCCTTCGCGGATGAGCCGCAGGGCTGCGCCCTCCAGGTAGTCCAGCAAATCGTCCGCCGCATCCTTCGCGTCGCGCATCCTGCGGGATGATTCGGGGAGGCCGGACAAACCGCGAAGGCCCAGGACGGCGGCGTCGGCGAGGCGTTTCATGTCCCAGAACGCCTTGTCCCCGCGGATGGAAAGCGCGGTGCCGGGGCTGGCGCCGCTGAGGTCGGCCAGGGATTTCGCTTCATCTTTGGGCACGCCCGCCTGGACAAGGACCTCGATGATCAGGGCGTCCGGCCATGGCGGCATGCGCACGGTGCGGCAGCGGGAGCGGATGGTGGGCAGCACGGCCTTCTCGCGCGTGCAGGTCAGGATGAACCAGGTGGCGGCGTCCGGCTCCTCGACCGCCTTGAGCAGCGCGTTCTGGGCGGCGGGGGTCAGGGTGTCGGCCCCGAGGATCAGCACGGGCCGCGCGCCGGGGGAAAAGGGGAACGCCGACAGCGTCCGGAGCAGGGCGCGCGCCTGCTCCACGCGGATGGTTTTCTTTCCGGCATCCGCCCGGAGGATGACGAGGTTGGGATGGGCGCCGCTTTCGGTGCTGCCGCAGGCCTGGCAGGAACCGCAGGGCGAATTCTCTTCCCGGCACAGCAGCGCCTGGGCGAGCAGGACGGCCAGCGTTTTCTTGCCGGTACCCTCGGGGCCGCTCAACAGCAGCTGGCGCGGCCCGGTGCCCGCGGCGTACGCCCCGGCCAGCGCAGAGAGCGCGGGCGAGAGGCGCGAGAACACCGCAAGGAACGCCGGCGCGGAGGATACCCCGGACATTGCAGCCAATCGGATGATTACAGTTTCAGGAACTGGTCGACCGCAAGGACGAACACCGTGGCGCCGCCGACGGTGACTTCGATGGGGTAGGGGGCGTACATGCCGGTCGCCCCGCCCATTGTGACGGGGGACGTGGCGATCTGTTTGCGGCTCTTGCAGACCCGCTCGATGATGCCCATGCAGGCGTCGAACCGATCTTCCTCCACGCCGACGAGCAGGGTGGTGTTTCCCGCGCGCAGGAAGCCGCCGGTGGTGGCGAGCTTGGTCACGCCAAACCCGTCGTCCATCAGCGCGCTCACCAGGTGGGACGCGTCCTCATCCTGTACGATAGCGATGATAAGCTTCATAGTCCGTGCCTCCTTCTTGTGGCAAGGCATGCGCCTCACGCGCATTATACAAAACCGCAATCCCAGGCGCAAGCAAACCGCTGAAATCAGGGCCTGCGCCTTGCTTTGGACACCTTTTTATAGCGCGAAATGCATAAAGCCTGCACATGAGGGGTTGCTTGGGGAAGCCACCTTTCGCGCTTGCGTTCCTTGCGGCTGCGCGCAGGCGTATGGTACAATCCGTCGCGATACTACACGTTTGGGGGTCTGCGATGGTCAGGATTGTGCTGGACGCGATGGGCGGCGACCACGCGCCGCAGGCTGCCTGCGAAGGCGCGGCGCTGGCCCTTCGGGAGATGCCCCAGCTGCAAATCACGCTGGCCGGCGTCACCTCCCGGATCGAGCCGCTCATCCGCGACGCGCAGGACGTGCGGGAGCGCATCACCCTGCTGGAGGCGCCGGAGCTCATCACCAACCACGAGTCCGCCGCGCTGGCCATCCGCCAGAAGAAGGACAGCGCCATCGTCAAGGGCATGCTCATGGTGCGCGGGGGCGAGGCGGACGGCTTCGTGTCCGCGGGTTCCACCGGCGCGGTGTTGGTGGGCGGGATGCTGCGCCTTGGCCGCGTGCCGGGTATCGAGCGCCCCGCCATCGCCCCGATGCTGCCCGGCCGGGACAAGGGGTTCCTGCTCATAGACGCGGGCGCCAATGTGGACTGCAAGCCCGACTACCACGCCCAATTCGCACTGATGGGTGACGCGTATATGCGCCGGGTCATGAACGTCGCGCAGCC
>DATHTQ010000340.1:0-2591 GCA_035463055.1 Candidatus Limnocylindria bacterium | reverse complement strand
CGCATCGGCTGCATAGGGCGCCCCGGGCCGCCCGGAAACGGAGGACAAGGCTTGAAGACGTACATCTGCGGCATCTGCGGGTTCGGCTACGCCGAGGCGCCGGGCGACCCGGCGCACGGCATCGCGCCCGGACTGAAATGGGAGGACGTCCCGGAAGACTGGGTCTGCCCCGTCTGCGGGGCGGACAAGTCCATGTTCCATGCTTCCGCCGGGGAGGGGGCGCGCCCGGAAGCGGCGGCCGCGCTGGGGAGTTCAACGCGCGGCCCGATGGAGGACAGCGTCCTGTGCTCCAGCCTGGCGAAGGCGTGCCAGAAGCAGTACCGCGCCGAAGAAGAGGCGCTGTTCACGCAATTGGCGGACTGGTTCCTGGGGCAGGCGGCCCCTGCGGGCGGCCTCGCGGAGGTCGCCGCGGGCGTGCGGGAGGACATCGCGGCGTACCCCGCCGCCATGGAGGCCGCGCGCAGCGCATCGGACCGGGGCGCGCTGCGGGCGCTGGGCTGGGGGGAAAAGGTGACGAAGATCCAGGACAACCTGCTGCGCAAGGCCGCCGGGGGCGCGAAGAACGCGCTGCCTGGCCGGGGGTTCGTCTGCGAGGCGTGCGGGTTCATCTTCGCGGGCGGCGCCGCGCCGGACATGTGCCCGGTCTGCAAGGTGCCCGCGTTCAAGTTCCAGGAAGTGAAGAAGGGGGCCTGACATGTACGCCGTACGCAACATCCGCCTGTGCACGAAGGACTGCCTGTGCCTGTTCGTCTGCCCCACCGGGGCCACGGACACGGACAACGGCCAGATCGACGCTGCGAAGTGCCTGGACTCGTGCCGCGCCTGCGTGGACGCCTGCCCCAGCAAGGCCATCTCGCTCGCGCCCACGCGGTTCCCCCGCCAGCAGGAGAAGCAGGACGTTTCCGTAAACGCCCTGCGTGCGCTGGGCGCGTCCAAGGGCCGGCAGGAGCTCGCCGCGAGGAATGCCGCCAAAAACGGCGCCACGCCCGCGGAGCGGCAGCTGGGGGAGGCGCTGCGCATGTCGCTGCGCATCCAGGCCGAGGACATGGCCCGCGAGGCCGGTTTCATGATCCCCCAAAGCGAAAACGCCATCGCCTACCTCCGCTCGCTGCTGGACGCCCCCCAGCCGGAAGGGTTCCCGCGGGAGGCGGCGGAGAGGCTGCTTGCGATGCTGGAGGCCCAGGTCCTCTGACCGCAGGACACAAAAAGGGGTCCCCGCCGGGGGCCCCTTTTGACGTGACGGAACGGACGCCTTACGCTTTGCCCGGCGCCGCCTCCCCGTCCTCCCGCGCATGCTCGACGCCGCTCCTGAGCATCATCCGCACGTGTTCGTCGTCGATGTCGTAGAAGATGTTCTTGCCCTCGCGGCGGCTGCGAACGAGGCTGGCGCGGCGCAGCCTGGCCAGCTGGTGGCTGACGGCGGACACCGTCATCCCCAGCAGGCTCGCGATGTCGCACACGCACAGCTCGCGCCGGTCCAGCGCGTGGAGGATGCGCAGGCGCGTCGGGTCGCCCATGACCTTGAAGAACTGCGCCGCCCCGTCCAGGGCGGCCGCGCCGTCCATCTGTTCGCGCACCTCGCGCACCGCGTCCTCGTGCACCTGGGTCGTAAGGCAGGAATACCGCTTGTCCATACCGCCATCATACCACGCGGCCTTCGCGCAGGGCGCGGCGATGCGGGAATCCGCCGCCCGCGCAAAGGCATATTTTGCTGATTATACTCCAGTCCGCGGGGGTTTAAACACCCTTGCTTGTACTAATCAACAATTTACGATAATATGTTTGGGACTTCCGTGTTGGGGTGTGTGGATGGCGGGCAGGGTGGTTTGGGTCAGCGGCGCTTCCAGCGGCCTGGGCCGCGCGGCGGCCCTCGCGCTGAAGGCGGCGGGGTGGCGGGTCGTGTCGGGCGCGCGCTCGTTCGCCGCGGAGGCGGAGACGGACCTGGGCCGCACGCTCCCCCTGGACGTGACCGACCAGGCGTCGGTGGACGCGTTCCGGGACCGGGCGTCCGCGCTGTACGGCGCGCCGGACGCGCTGGTCTGCGCGGCGGGCATCCTCACGCTGAGCCCCGCGGAGGAGGTCCCCTTCGGGGAGATGCAGGGCGTGCTCGACACCGTCCTCTTCGGCAGCATCCGCATGGCCAGGGCCGCGATGCCGCTGATGCGGGAGCGCGGAGGCGGGAAGATCGTGATGCTGTCCTCCGTCAACGGCCTGCTGGCCACCCCGTACCAGGGCGCCTACGTCGCCGCCAAGCACGCGCTGGAAGGGTTCAGCGAGTGCCTGATGCTCGAGGCGCGGGCGCAGAACATCCAGGTCACCATCGCCGAGCCGGGCGACCACCAGGGCGGCCAGGCGAAATACAGGGGAAAAGCATCCTCGGTCCAGCCCCTGTACGCCGACAGCTTCCGCCGCGTGACGGGCGTCATCGCCCGGGACGAGGCCGGCGGCGGGGACCCGGCGGCCTTCGGCCGCAGCCTCGCCCGCCTGCTGGACAGGCGCCGGATGCCGGTCCGCAAGCGTTTTACCAAGGCGCAGGAGTTTTTCGCCATCGTCGCGCACGACGTGCTTCCCGGACGGTTCTATTCCCGGAT
>DATHTQ010000339.1:0-3054 GCA_035463055.1 Candidatus Limnocylindria bacterium | reverse complement strand
GAGACGGGCACGTTCCCGGGATAGGAATAGCAGAACTCCATCTTGTCGAACACGGCGCCCGCCTTGCGCGCGAAATCGTAGCCCCCGCCCGTCGCGGTGGGGGGGTTGGCGGAAGCAACCTGGTCGAAGTTGAACTCCAGCAGCCAGGCCTCGCTGTAGCCATACCCCCCGGTGGCGATGATGGTGGACGGCGCCCGGACCTCCAGGTCCCCGACCATCACGCCGACGATCGCGCCGTCCTCGATGATGACGTCCGTCACCTTCGTGTTCAGCAGCAGCTGCACCTTGCCCTGGGCAATGAACTCGTCCAGCCTCTTCGTCATCGGGTCCACGAAGCCGACGCCGCCGCCCGCGGCCGACATCGCCAGCGCATAGGTCACGCGGTCGGGGAACATCGGGTAGTAGGAGCCGGTATCCAGGCGGGGTTCCTGGCCGAAGTCCACGCCGATGTCGTCCTGCAGCCAGTCGATGGCCGCGCCGGAACGCTCCGTGTGCACCTTGCCGATTTCGGTGTTGAAGTCCTCCCCGCCGCTGAGCCGCACGAAGTCCGCGTAGAACTGCTCCGGGGTGTCCTGCACGCCTTTTTCCTTCTGGATCCTGAACCCGGCGCCGGAGATGGATCCGCCCGCGAACAGGGCGGCCCCGCCGACGCGGAAGTTCTGCTCGATGACCAGCACGTCCGCGCCCAGCTGCGCCGACCTTACGGCCGACACCAGGCCGGCCAGCCCCGCGCCCACCACGATGACGTCGGGCTGGATGGTGATTTCGCCGGTCGCCGGCTCCCCGGAACCCTTCCCCGAAAGCGCGTTGGCGACCGCCTCCATGATTCCCCTGGAGGTCATGGTGGCCCCGGCGACCGCGTCCACCTCGGCGGAGTTCGCCGCGACGATGGCCTGGGGAATCCCTTCCAGCGCCGGGTCGGCGTATCCCGGCGTCTCCGAGTGGCTGTTCACGACGACGGATACGATGTTCCCGTTCTCCACGGTGACGGTTGCGGTCAGCAGGCCGCCGATGCCGGTTCCCTGTCCCTCAAATACGCCGGCCGTATACGGCCCCGCCGCGGCGTACCCCGCCAGCGACACCGCCATCACCAGGCACAGAACCAAAGCAGTCAGTCTTCTCATGGAATATCTCCTCATCCATATTTTGTTCTTCCCGGCAGGTTCCCGTCCATGTTCGCCCCGCCCCACCCCCTTGCGCGCCATGCCTCCCTGCGCCGTCCGCCGGGCATGCAGCGGCTGCGGCGGCCTATGCCCGTCCCTGGGAACGCCCGGCACGATATGCATCCTCCCGCGCGGCCTGCGCCCGTTTGTCGGGGACATGCCGCCGGGCCAAGTCCGCGCTGATTCTAGCAACGGACATACCCCGATTCAATTCATTTCCCGGTATTTCGGGCAACTGGGTGGGACATATTTCGCCCTAACAAACGTTTTTGTCCCGGGTGCGCAGCCGGATGCGCGGCGGGCGCACGAAAAAGGCGCGGACCCGGCGGAAACCCGGGCCGGGCATTGCGTTTTGCGGTGCGTACCGTATAATGGCGGCAAAGACGCGGCCGCCCGGCCCGCCGGTTATCGCATCGCCTCCCCGGATCGATATCGCGTATTCCCGTCCGGATGCCATGCAGGCATACACATCCTTTTCATGTGCCCATCCCGTCACATTTATTGCTGCCGGATGCCCGCGGCCTTTCCCTGCCGATGAGGGGGTCCGACGCGCCCGATGCCGAATAGGAGGGAACCCGCATGGAGGAGGCCGCAGACACGCGGGCCTTGGACGCCTGGGCGGCCGGGATGTCCGCGCTGCGGGATTCCCTGCTGGCCCTTTTGCGTGCGCGCTATGGGGAGGACGTCCCCGCGTTCGTGCGCGGGCGGTTCGACACGGAGTTCGAGTACGTGTGGATCGGCGGGACGGCGCCGTTCCTGCGCGCGTATGAGGCGGTCGCGCGCGCGGCGGCAAAGGCCGGGGAGTCCGTGTGGAACCGCGGGTACGGCTGCGGGTCGCTGCTGTTCTGGCTGCTGGGCGGCGGGGTCAACCCCCTGCCGCCGCACTGGCGATGCGGTGCGTGCGGCCGCGTGGAGGCGGGGGAAGGCGCGGCCCTCTGCTTCGGCCTTCCGCCCAGGGAATGCCCGGGCTGCGGCTCGCCGATGGCGCGCGACGGCGTCGCCTGCCCCGCGGAGGAGGCCCTGCGCGGCGGGCTGGAGATCCGGGTGAACGAAGGCTTCCTGGACGCGGCCTGCCGCGCCGCGCTGGATGCGCTGCCGGGCGTCCGCGTGCTGCGGCAGTCCCGCCGCCATGCGCCCGGCCCAGCGGGCAGGCGCGCGTTTTACGCCGCGGAGGACGGAGCGCTGCCGGAGGGCCTGCCCGTATACCGGGGCCCGGACGGCGCGGAGTGCGTGTTCGCGGAGGACGTTGCGAAAAGCCCGCCCGGGCTGCTGCAGTTTACCTTTGTAGTGCCGGAGGACGGGCCCGTGCCGGGGGAGCCGCTGCCCGTGGAAGCGTGGATGCAAAGGCCGCCCGACGTCGAACCGCTGCTGCGCGGGATGCGGGACCGGGGCGGGGACCTGCCGGGCGGCGCGTTGGACAGGATGGCGCGGCTGGCCGAACTTCTGCAGCCAAGGGATTGGGGCTCACTGGTGGAAACCGCCTGCTTCGCGTTCGGGAATTACTCCCGGCTCGGGGAGGTCTCGGTGGAGGAACTGGCGCGGCGCATCCGGGAAAGCCCGTTCCGCCATGCGCTGTACTGCCGCGAGGCGCTGCAGGAATACCTGCAAGGCCGGGGCGTCCCGGCGATCCTCGCATGGCAAATGGCGCGCCAGGTGAGCACGGGCCGCAAGGGCTGGGAAATGGGGGTGTACGGGGAGAAGACGCCGGAACTGGCGGGGGACGAATTGTTCCGCTCGGCGGGATACCTGTGGTCAAGGACGCACGCGGTGGAGTGGATGGGGAGGAACATGCCCATGCGTTAGCGCGATATCACGGCTCAAGGGGCAGGTGTTTGGTTTGATGGCAGCCTATCGCTGCGCGGATTCATTGATGCAAGGAGAAACGTGAAAT
>DATHTQ010000338.1:0-2910 GCA_035463055.1 Candidatus Limnocylindria bacterium | reverse complement strand
CCGCTGCCGCGCAGGCGCTCCTTCGCCCAGGCGATCATGTCCCCCCGCAGGCGCCCGTATTCCGGCGCCAGTGGGAAGAAGCACTTGCCATCCGCGCGCGTGTCGTACGCCGCCATGCCCACGACGCGGCCTTCGTCCTCCCACAGCCCGATGTCGTGCAGCCGCGCCGCCTCCAGCCACGAGTGGGACACCATCCAGTCCCACCGCCCGAAAGGGTAGCTGACGTCCTGCAGTTCCAGCAGGAACGCGCGAACGGCGCGGTAATCCCCGGCCCAGCCCGGGTCGGGGCGGTATTCCCTCACGGTCACGGCCATGCGGCCCTCCTTGATGTATGAAACGTTCCCGGTACGCGCCGCAGTATACGCCGCGGCGCGCGCCCGGGCAAGGTGCCCCGCCCGCGCAGGACGCTGCGCGCTGACGTGCCCGGCGGCGGGGTATACTCTGCCCGCATTCCCATACCTCCAGCCGCGTTGCATAAGGAGTCAAGCCGATGAACAGAAGGAACCTGGCCATCCTGCCGGCGCTCGTGCTCTTCCTCTCCCTGTGGGCGGCCCCGGCGCTCGCCGGGTCCGGGCGGATCACGGACGTCCGCGCGGTCCCCTACAGCGCGACGCAGCTCAAGGTGAGCTGGAACGGGCCCGGGAGCGTCTTCGTGGTCAACCACGGCGTGCCGGACGGGGACTTCAATTACTACGATACCGCGTACGCCAGTTCCATCATCCTCTCCGTGGTGCCCGGGGCAACCTATTGGGTCACGGTGTCCTTCGAGGACCAGACCGGGGAGACCGAGCCGGTCTACGTGACCATGCCACGCGCCGGCACCGCGCGCGAGTTCAACTACCGCTACAAGAATTTCAGGGCCTACTTCGTCAACCCCAACAACCGCCTGGAGTTCTGGGAGGACGACTCGCGCACGCCGTTCGAGCGCATCCAGGGCGTGTACCTCTCCGGCGCGGGGGAGCTGCGCAACTATGCCGCGGGGGTGGAGTTCACCGTCTCCCGCACCAAGGCGGACAAGGAGTTCAACTACATCGTGGTCCTCTACGCCCCCGGCGAGCTCGACTACTACGTCAACACCGGCACCGAGATCATCCCGGGCAGCTGGACCAGCGGCCGGTTCGCGGTGGACCTCACCTATCCCATCCAGACTTACCTCGATTACAACGGCGCCTTCACCCCCGGCCGGTACGACCTGGAGCTGTACATCAACGGCTGGCTGGGCGGCAGGACGAGCTTTGTTGTCGACTAAATAAACCAGCGGCGAATAAAATGCGGTGCCCTGGCAATCAGGGCACTGTTTTGCATATTGATCAGTTCTGAAGGCTTTCCGGCGGTTTAGGGGTGCCGCTCGATATATTCACGCGCCTTGCGGGCGATGACGATTTCCTCGTCCGTCGCGACGACGTACACCTTCACCGCGGAGTCCGGGGCGGATACCAGGCAGTCGGGCTTCGCTTCCCGGTTGCGCGCGGCGTCCAGCGACACGCCCAGGAACGAAAGCCCCGACAGCGCCTGCTCCCGGACCAGGGCGCTGTTCTGACCAATGCCGCCGGTGAAGGCGACGGCGTCCAGCCCGCCCAGCGCCGCCGCGAACGCGCCGATGTACTTTTTGATTTGGTAGCAGTACGCGTCCAGCGCGGTTTGCGCACGCGTGTCGCCCGCCAGCGCGGCCCGCTCGATTTCCCACAGTTCGCCCGAAATGCCCGACAGGCCCAGCAGCCCGGCCTTCCTGGAAAACAGCTCCTTGACCTCCGCCCGGGAGTACCCCAGCGCCTCCTCAAGGTAGATGGACAGGTACGGGTCGGCGTCGCCGAGGCGGTTGTTGTGCGGCAGGCCGGACTGCAGCGACATCCCCAGGCTCGTGTCCACGCCCCTGCCTCCCCGGACCGCGGCGATGGAGGACGAGCCGCCCAGGTGGCAGCTGACGAGCCGCACGTCCTCCCGCCCCATTTCGTGATACACCCAGTTGGTCACGTACTCGTGCGACGCGCCGTGCGCGCCCCTGCGCCTCGCCCCGCGCTCCGCCAGCTCCACGGGCAGCGCGTAGAGGTATGCCTCCGGCGGCATGGCGTCGAAGAACCCGGTCTCGAAGCTGCCGATGAGCCGCGCCCCGGGCATGAGCGCGCGGAACTGGCGCACCGCCGCGACGTAGGGCGGGTTGTGCGCGGGCAGCAGGGTGCTCAGCGCCTCCATGGCGCGCAGTACGCCCTCGTCCAATTCGACGACCCCGCTGACCCCCAGCGCGGCCACCACCTTGAACGCCACGCAGTCCGGCCCCCGTTCCGGCAGCGCGCCGGACTTCGTGAGGAAGCCCAGGATGGCCGTGATGGCCTCCCCGTACCCGGGCCGCGGGGCGTCCTCCTGCGCGGAAAGTTCTCCTGCCTTCTGCCACGCCTTGCCGGAGGCGCGGCCGATGCCCTCGAAATGCCCGCGCGCGAGGGTCTCCTCCGCGCCATCCATCCTGTACAGGCGGTACTTGAGCGACGTGCTGCCGACGTTGCAGGCGAGGATGAGCATGGGGCACCTCCCTTGCGGTTGTGGGTTCAGCATATCGCCCGCGGGTTTTCCCGTCAACGCAAACGCCCCGCCGGGCGCGCGGCGGGGCGGAATGCTTCTCCTTGCCGGGCTATGGCCGCAGCCCGCCGGGCACGTCCAGGTTCTTAATCTCAATGAACCCCGCCTGCCCGTTGGGCATGTACACGTGCGCCCAGCCGCCGGTGACGCCCAGGATGCGCGCGGGCGTGCCGGCCTCGTACTTGCCGACGTTGTGGCCGTAGTACGGGTTCAGCTGCAACTGGAGCACGCCGCCCTTCACGGCCCTGACGTACCCGGTGGGAATGGCGCTATTCGCGGCGTCCGGCAGCGCGTCGAATCGCAGGTATTCCGCGCGCATCCACCCGCGGTATCCCC
>DATHTQ010000337.1:0-6875 GCA_035463055.1 Candidatus Limnocylindria bacterium | reverse complement strand
GATGCCCCATGTTCATGGAGCCCCTTTCGCGCATGCCGGCATCCCGGCGGCGGCGCACTGCATGCATTTGCACCAGTAACTTCCGGGCGGGTTTGGCGAACATCCATAAAAATGCGCCGTATGTGGATAAAATATATACGTATCCGTAAGGTGAGGAGGTCCGTATGAGCCAGGATAACCCGAACCGTTCCCGCCGCGAAGGCGGGTCGCTGGTGGACAGGAACGCCTTCCTGGCGGCGGCGTTCGCGATGGTCGTCGTGCTGTGCATCGTCCTGATGATCATCCTGCCCCCGTGGTACCTCAAGCTGCTCTTCCTGCTCGTCGCGGTCGGCGCCGGCGTCTACTTCTGGCTGATGATCGTGGACCGCCAGGGCAGGCCGAAGGCCGCGGCCACCGCGTCGCAGCTCAGGACCGCCGCCGAGGTCCTGGAAAAGCAAGCCGAAGCCGTGGAAGAGGAAGCCGAGGAGGCAGAGGAAGAGGCCGAGGAGGAGAAGGAAGCTCCCCGGGCCGCCGCGCGCAGCGGGAGCGTGGTGTACGTCACCGAAAAGGGCGACAAGTACCACCTGGACCGCGACTGCGCCGGGCTGCGCTTCGCCGAGGACGTAGATACCATGACCGAGAAGGAGGCGAAGGCGCTTAACCGAGAGCCGTGCAGCAGGTGCGCGGTGGAGAACGCCACTCAGGGCTGATACCCGAGGGCAGGGGACTCGCCCCCATGCCGGGATCGCATGCAGGGCGTCCGTGCCGCGCGCCATTGTCTGCCCGGCAGTGGGATTATTGGAAACGCAGCCCGCAGGCAGGGTGGCCGGCGGCTGCGGGAATACGCCCAGCCGCCGTCATGTATGCGCGCTTGACAAACCCCGCACGAAACGCGATGATGGCGCAGGATATGCGAACACCCATGCACGAGATGCATACGCTGCGGCAGGAAGGGCAACTGTGGACAAGGAGTGCGTGATCGTCGTCAGCACGGGGGCGATGATCTCCGCCATCCGGGAAAACCTCCGGAGGGGCGGGGAAAACTGGTCCGCGGTGGCGCAGGATGGGCAGTGGCTGTTCGTGGAGATGAAGAACAGCGGCGTGCTCGCGCTGAAGGAATACCTCAAGGAGCTGTCCGGCGACAACCTGGGCGGCGCCATCGGCGTCAAGGCCCACAACGACGCGGACGTCAGCGCGACCATGTATGAGCTGCAGTACCTGAACGGGATGGAGACCTGCGTGTTTCCGCCGGAGCTGACCGAAGAGGCTGCGCTTTCAGGGGAACTGCGCCGCGAGTGGGGCGTGGAGTCCACCGGCGCTTACCCGGGCGGGCAGCCCGCGGGCGAATAACCGAACTTTCGCCCAACCGGCCGGGGGTCCATGCCTTCAGAAATACATCCAAGCCAGGCCGCGTTCCGCGGCCTTTTTCTTTTATCTACGGGGGGACGCAGCGCCGGTCGCGGCCCGCAATGGCGGGGGCATCGTCAAAAAAGCAAACCGTGCGAATGAACCGAATACGGGGGGCAGGTGTTCCGGCCCGGGTCATGACACTCAGGCCTGCGCCCCGGGCTCCGTTCCCCGCTCCGGCGCCTTCTGCAGCAGGTGCGCGGTTTCCGGCGCGAAGCTGAGGTAGGCCCGGTCGCCCTCGGCGAAGACGCGCTTGATCACGGGCAGGTAGTCGTTCACCTTGACCAGCGTGTCCCCCACCATGACGTGGTAGAACTGGTACGCCCCCATGAAGACGCTCAGCGTCACGCGGCAGGGAATGCTGCCGTCCTGGCCGATGACCGCGGCCTCAGGGCGCAGCACGAGGCGCACCGGGGCGCCCGGCGCGGGGTTTTCCGCGCTCAGCACTTCCACGGCGGAGCCGCTCACGTCCACCATGGCGCGCCCGCCGCCGGAGGATCTCACGGTGCCGTCGATGAAGTTGGCCTCGCCGATGAAGTCGGCGACGAACTCGCTGTCGGGATGGTAATAGATGTCGTTCGGCGTCCCCATCTGCGCGATGACGCCGCGGTTCATGATGATGATCTGGTCCGACAGGCTCATCGCCTCGGCCTGGTCGTGGGTCACGTACACCGCCGTGATGCCCAGCTTCCGCTGGATGCGGCGGATCTCCGTGCGCATCGCTACGCGCAGCTTGGCGTCGAGGTTGGACAGCGGCTCGTCGAACAGGAGTACGCCCGGCTCGACCACCAGGGCGCGCGCCAGCGCGACGCGCTGCTGCTGGCCGCCGGATATCTGGTTGGTCATGCGGGTCTCCATGCCGGTCATCTCCACCAGCTCCAGGATGCGCATGACCTTCTCGCGGATCTGCTCCTTGCCCAGCTTTCGCAGCTTCAGGCCGTAGGCGACGTTGTCGAACACGTTGTAGTGCGGGAACAGGGCGTAGCTCTGGAACACCATCGCGGTGTCGCGCTTGTTGGGCGTCAGCGCGTTGATGGGCTGGCCGCCCAGGTAGATCTCGCCCTCGTCCGGGCTCTCGAACCCCGCGATCATGCGCAGCGTGGTCGTCTTCCCGCACCCGGAGGGGCCCAGCAGCGTGACGAACGCGCCTGGGGCGATGTCGATGGACACGTCCTTCACCGCGTAGAACGGCTTGTTCGTCTTCGGGTCCACGTAGACCTTGCTGATGCGATCCAGCCGGATCCCCTTGCTGTCAGACATTGCCCGCCTCCCTGATCTGCTTGCTGGTGCCGAAACGCCTGATGAACAGGTTCATCAGCATGATGGACGTGTACACGATGGCGATGAGGATGGTGGCGTACGCGCACGCGATGCCGTAGCTGCCCTTCTCCGCGAACTCGTTGATGCGCGTGGTGATGAGCAAATACTTTGGCGTGACCAGCAGGATGATGGCGCTGATGGCCGTGATGGAGCGCACGAACGTCGTGACCAGGCCGGAGAAGAAGCTGTCCTTGATGAGCGGCAGGGTCACGGATGTGAACACCTTGCCGCTGCCCGCGCCCAGGTCGTAGGCAGACTCCTCGATGGAGGGGTGGATCTGCCGCAGGGCCGATATGCCGCTGCGCGTGCCCACCGGCAGCGAGCGCACGACGAACACGATGACCAGGATGGCCCCCGTGCCGTACAGCCCCTGCAGGAGCCCCGAGCGGAACACGCCGTTGGCGAACCCGCGGATGTACCCCACGCCCAGCACGGTGCCGGGCACCGCCATCGCGAGGATGGACACGAACTCGATGAACCCCTTGCCCCGGAAGCGCTTCTTGACCACCAGGTAGGAGATGACCATGCTCAGCAGCGCCGTGATGGGGGACGCGATGAGGCTGAGGACGAACGAGTCGCGGAACGCCTTGAGGCCGTCCTGGCGCAGCAGCTGCTCGTACCAGCGGAACGAGAGCGAATAGTCGCGCCCCCACAGCCGGAACAGCGAGCCGAAGGGGATGGCCACGTACATCAGGATGACGAACGCGCTCACCAGGGCGCACATCGTAGTCAGCGGCACGGTGACCGAGCGCTCCGCGATGCGCATGCGCGCGCGGGACGCCTTGCCCGTCAGCGTGGCCGCGGTCTTGGCCTCCAGCCAGTACTTCTGCACCAGGAACAGCCAGACGGTGAGCATCAGCAGCACCACGGCCATCGCCGCCGCGCCCTGGGTGTCGTAGCTGCCGCCAGTGATGCGCAGGTAGATGGTGGTGGCCAGCGTGTCATAGCTGCCGCCGATGATCATCGGGTTGGCGAAGTCCGCGACCGACTCGATGAACGTGACCAGGAACGCGTTCCCCAGGCCCGGCAGCAGCAGCGGGAGCGTCACCGTGGTGAACACCTTCCAGCGGCTTGCGCCCATGTCCCGGCTGGCCTCCTCCATCGAGGGGTCGATGTTCTTGAGCAGCCCCTTGAGCATCAGGTAGCACACCGGGAAGAACGTCAGGATCTGCACGATGGCGATGCCGCGCAGGCCGTACACGTCCGCGTCGAAGATGCCCAGCAGCTGCC
This sequence comes from Candidatus Limnocylindria bacterium, assembly GCA_035463055.1. Classification (GTDB taxonomy): domain Bacteria; phylum Bacillota; class Clostridia; order Christensenellales; family Aristaeellaceae; genus UBA6115. The sequence goes on along the minus strand of DATHTQ010000337.1, from coordinate 2,939 downwards.
TGGTCACCAGGCCGCCCTTGCCGAACAGCAATATCATGGACAGGCTCAGCACGAACGGCGGGGACACCACGGGGAGCATGCTGACCACGGAGAACATCTTCTCCATCACCCGGCTGCGCACGCGCACATAGGTGTCCACGTACGCGAACAAAAGCCCCACCAGCGTGGAGCCCAGGCTCGTGATGAGCCCGAGCGTCAGCGTGTTGGTGAGGGCGCGGCGGAACGTATAGTCCCTGAAGATGTGCGGGAACGACTGGACGCTGAGCAGCGGGCCGCCCGCGACCGCGACGACCGTCACGTTTGGGTCCGCGGGCAGGAGCTCCGTCATGTAGGTCGTGCTGGACGCGCGGCCCAGCTCCCGGATGACGGTCAGCCCCTCCAGGCTGTTCACGGCGATGACGGGCCGGCGCGCGACGCTCATCTCGCGCTGCCTGCCGCCCGCGGCCAGCAGCCGCGCCTCGTCCGCGCTCTCCTCGACGGTATACAGCGTATACGCGCGGTCCGCGTACAGGCTGTCCGCCATCAGCATGCCCAGGGGGTAGAGGATGAACAGGGTAAGGAACACCACGAGCAGGAGGATGACGGGCAGCAGCCACGGGTCGCCCAGGAACTTCCTTCTCTCCAGCAGCCTCGCCTGGCGCACGCTCACGGCCGTCCCCCCTTTTGTTTGCCGGGCATATACGCCCGGCATGGTTCACGGTCCCGGGTTTTCGCGGGTTGTCCCGCCCATTCCAAAATATGCCGGGGAACGGGCCGCGCCCATTCCCCGGCAATGTTACGCTTGCGTTATTCGGTCTTGAAGCGGTCGTCCGCCGCGGCGCCCAGGGCCTCGAAGAAGTCCTTGACGTAGTTCGAGGTGTTCATCTTCGCGTCCTCGAAGTCGTACTTGATGACGTTGTCGGGGTCGAGGCCGAAATCGGTCGCTTCCTTGGGCTGCTCGGCGCCCTTGAGGACCAGGAACTGGTAGGCGTCATGCTCCTTGGCGACGTTGACGGCCTGGGGGGTGAGGCAGTACTCGATCCACAGGCGGGCGGCGTTGGGGTGCTTGGCGCCCTTGAAGATCGCGGTGGCGCCGACCTCGAAGCTCGTGCCCTCCTTGGGGATGATGAGCTGGATGTTGTCATAGCCCAGCAGGATCTGGGTGATGCCGTCGTGCAGGAAGCCGATGCCGATGACGCTCTCGCCGATGCCGACCTTCTTGGAGGGGCCGGAGCCGGACTTCGTGTACTGGGCGACGTTCTTGTCCAGCTCCACGAAGTACCGCATCGCCTCGTCGTGGCCCTTCATCTGCACCATCGTGTTGATGATGAGCTTGGCCGTGCCGGCGGTGTTGGGGTTGGACATCCACACCAGGCCCTTGTACTCGGGCTTGATGAGGTCGTCCCAGCCCTCGGGGATGGGCAGGCCCAGGCGCGCGAGCTCCTCGGTGTTGACCATGAAGCCCAGGATTCCCTTGTACACGCCGTACCAGTACCCGTCCTTGTCGCGGTACATCGGGTCCACGAGGTTCCCGGCGTTGCGGGCCTCATAGGCCTCCAGCAGGCCGATGCGGGCGACCTCGTTGTAGGGGTCGGTCGTGCCGCCGAACCAGACGTCGGCGGAGGGGTTGCCGTTTTCCTCGGTGATCTTCGCCTGCACCTCGCCGGTGGAGAGGCGCATGAAGCTGGTCTTGATGCCGTACAGCTGGCTGAACTGGTTGACGATGGCGGCGACGTGCGCCTCCTCGGCGGAGCCGTACACCACCAGCTCGCCCTCGGCCTGCGCGGCCGCGATGAGGTCGCTCAGGTCGGCGCTTTCGGCCAGGGCGGCGCCGCTTGCGCCCAGGGTGAGGGCGGCGGCGAGAAGGAGTACGAGGAGTCTTTTCATGGCGGGTTTCCTTTCGTCGTGTGGATTTTTTGGACGCCTTGATTATAGGTTCCGCGGGAGGGTATGTCAATGTAGCGGCCCGGCGCGCGGGGTGTGCCCTGTCGCGTATGGGCGCTTCCCGGTATATAATCCCCATGGTTCGCCGCGGCGGCGTCCGGGGCGCCGGGCGCGGGCAGTCAGGCAAAATGACGGAAAGACGGTGGCGGAATGGACAGCGTGCGCTTCGGGATCATCGGCTGCGGCAATGTGACGGAGGTCAAGAGCGGCCCGGCGCTGCAGAAGGCGGAAGGGTCGGAACTGGTCGTCGTGATGCGACGGGACCGGGAGAAGGCCGCGGACTACGCGCGGCGCCACGGCGTCCAGGCCTACACGGACAATTACCTGGACGTGCTGCAGAACCCCGGGGTGGACGCCGTCTACGTGGCGACCCCTCCGGAAACGCACGCGTTTTATACCATCGAGGCCGCCAGGCACGGCAAGGCGGTGTACGTGGAGAAGCCCATGGCCACCACCGTCGAGGAGGCGAAGGGGATGCTGGCCGCCTGCCGCGAGCACGGCGTGCCGCTGTTCGTAGCCTATTACCGGCGCGGGCAGCCGAAATTCCTGAAGGCGAAGGAGTTGCTGGAAAGCGGCGCCATAGGCCAGGTCATGAGCTTCCACTACCTCTTCGCCACACCGCCCCTCACCCCGGACCCGGCCCGCCCGTGGCTCATGGACCGGCAGAAGTCCGGCGGCGGCCTGCTCTACGACGTCGGCTCGCACATGGTCGACACCGCGCTGATGCTCCTGGGCGAGCCGCGGGAGGTCGTCGGCCGCTCCGCCAACCTGGGGAAGCGGTACGACGTCAACGACGTCACCAGCGCGCTCTTCGTGCTGCAACGCGGCGTGCAGGGGACGATGCAGTTCTCCATGCACGCGGCGGAGTCCGTGGACAGGCTGACCGTCTTCGGCAGCACCGGCACGCTGTCGCTGGGCATCATGAACCAGGAGCCGCTGGACCTGCTCACGGGCGGAAAGCGGGAGACCGTCGCCTTCGAGCAGCTCGCCCACGTGCAGCAGCCCTACATCCAGCA
>DATHTQ010000336.1:0-3008 GCA_035463055.1 Candidatus Limnocylindria bacterium | reverse complement strand
GCACGCGGACCACGCGGGCGGCCTGAAGCAGCTGCTGGACAGCGGCGTGCGCATCGGCCGCATCCTGCTGCCAAAGGGCGCGCCGGAATCCGCCTCGCGGGCCAGCGCGCTCCTGCTGGAGGAAGCCGCGAGCGCAGGCATCCCGGTCATGGAGGTCGCGGCGGGCGACCGGTTCGCGTCGGGCAGGGTCAGCCTGGAGGTCCTCTGGCCCGGCGCGGACGGCGTGTATCCGGGGACGGACCCAAACGACACGTCGCTGGTCATGTTGTGGGACCTGGGGGGAACCTCGATGCTGACCACGGGCGACGTCGGCGCGGGGTACGCGAAGTACGCCTACCGCCCCGCGCAGGTCATGAAAATCCCCCACCACGGCTCCAAGGCGGAAGCCGTCCCCGAGAACCTGCGCCTCGTCTCGCCCGGGCTCGCGCTTATCAGCGCGTCCTCCTCCCGGCCGGACCGGTATTCCGCCTGCGCGGAAATCCTGCGCGGCATGGGGGTGAGCGCCCGGGTCACCGGCGAGGCGGGCGCGCTCACGCTGCGCGTGCTGGACGCCGGGTTCGAGCTCACCGCCCATGCGGAAAGCGTGTATTGAGATGGACTACCAGGAGTTCTACGCACAGCTGAAACAGGGGACGCCGGGCCGCGTCTACCTGTTCGAGGGCGAGGAGGAATACGGCAAGGACAGCGCGCTCAAGGCGCTGAGGGCCGCCCTCCTCAAGGGCCCCATGGCGCTGATGAACGAGAGCGTGCTGCAGAACCCGGACGCGGATGAGCTCATCCGCACCTGCGAGACCCTGCCGGTCATGGAGGCGCGGCGGCTGGTCGTCGTGCGGGAATCCGCGATGCTGGCGGGCAAGGCCGGCAAGGCGGAGGAAAGCGCGGACGACGGGGAGGAGGACCCGCCGGAGCAAAGGGCGGCGACGCCCTCCGGGGACGCCGCTGCCGCCGCATATCTGCCCGGGGTGCCTGACACAACCTGCATTGTCTTCTTCGTGCGCGGCAAGGCGAACGCCTCGCGCAGGCTGTACCGAAAGATCCGCGAGATGGGCGGTGTGGTCAGCTTCGACGCCCTGGACGGCGAACGGCTCGTCAAGTGGATCGCGCGGGAGTTCGCCGCCTACGGCAAGCAAGTGGACCGGCAGACCGCCGAATACCTCGTCTTCGCGTGCGGCAGGGAGCTCCTCGCGCTGAAGAACGAGGCCGCGAAGATCGCGGCCCACGCCGGGGACGGCAGCACCATCCGGAAGGCCGACGTGGACGCGGTGGCCAACTTCACCGCCGAGTACCGCGTGTTCGACCTCGCGGACAAGGTGTCCTCCGGCAACGCGGGCGAGGCGGTGCGTCTGATGAAGACCATGCTGGACGGGGACGAGCCGCGGCTCATGCTCCTTTCCCTGCTGCAGCGGCATTACCGGATGCTGCTGCTCACCCGCATCCTGCTGGACGGCCGCCAGTCCCAGGCGCGCGTCATGGAGGAGCTCGGGGTGCCGGGATTCGTGGCGCGCAGGCTCACGGACGTCGCGCGCGCCTACACACCGGATGCGCTGAAGGAAGCGTACCTGCAGTGCGTGCGCCAGGAATTCCTCATCAAGAGCGGCCGGCTCGGGGAGGAAGGGTCGTTGGAGGCGCTTGTGTTCCACCTGCTAAACGTACGGAAGGAGGCGGCGGGGCGTGCCTGACTTCGCTTTACTGGAAAGCCTCGGAATTGAGCTGGACACATTGGCCCGCGAGCGGCTCGGCGCGTTCCATGCCTTCCTGCTCGAGGAAAACGCGAAGATGGACCTGACCAACGTGCCGGAGGAGGAGATGACCCTGCGGCACTACGCGGACTCGCTGCTGCCTATCCGGCACGGGCTGGTGGGCGGGCATATGCGGTTCATCGACGTGGGCAGCGGCGCCGGGTTCCCCGGGCTTGTCCTCGCCATCGCCCTTCCGCGGGCACAGGCGGCGTTGCTGGACGCGCGGCGCAAGCGCTGCGACTTCCTGAGCAACGCCGCGGAGCGCCTGGGATTGGAGAACGTCCGCGTATTATGGGGCCGCGCGGAAGACATGGCCCGGCCTCCCCACCGCGAGGCGTACGACCTCGCGCTCGCGCGGGCGGTCGCCCCGCTGAATGTGCTGTGCGAACTGCTGCTGCCCTTCGTGCGCGTGGGCGGACGGGCGCTGTGCTGGAAGGGACCCGCGCTGGAGGCGGAAACGCGGGCCGGCCGGAAGGCGTCGCAGATGCTGGGCGGCAGGCTGGGCAAGGCCGTCAGCCTTGGCATCCCGGAGCGGGAGCATTACGTGCAAGTCGTCGACAAGACCGCGCCCACGCCTGACAAGTACCCACGCAAGGCCGGGCTTCCGGAAAAGGCCCCGCTCGGCGAGGCGTGAAACAGCCCCGGCCGCACGGGCCGGGGCGATAAGTCCATTATCCTGAAATAGTTTACACGTTCCGGAAAGCGTACATCCCGATGCCGCAGGCGACGGCGAGGTTCAGCGAGTCCACCGCCTCGCCCTGCTCGATGCGCACCGGGGTCCCCATGCCCGCGAACTCCCCCGGCAGGCCGCTGCCCTCGTTGCCGAACACGAGGGTGAACGGCTCCTTCTTGGCGTTCACCGCTTCAGAGAGCGGGACGGACCCGTCCAGCATGAACGGGAAGAGCGCGTGGTCCGGGTAGGCGGCGCGGTAGGCCGCGAAATCCGCGTATTCGGACAGGCGCAGGGAGAACAGCGCGCCCATGGACGCGCGCACGACGCCGGGGTCGAAGGGGTCTGCGCAGGGCTGGACGAGGGCGACGTCCGTGAAGCCCAGCCCCAGCGCCGTGCGAAGGATGGTGCCGACGTTGCCCGCGTCCATCGGGCTGACCAGCGTCAGGTGATTGCGGGCGGCGTCCTGCGGCCGCGGGCTTTTGCGGAACACCGCGGCGGCATAGCAGTTGTCCTTGCCGGATATCCTGCGCAGCGACTTGTCGGCGGCCTCGGTGCGGATGCCTGCCCCGCGGCACAGCGCCAGGATTTCCCCCGCG
>DATHTQ010000335.1:0-3878 GCA_035463055.1 Candidatus Limnocylindria bacterium | reverse complement strand
GGAAAACAGCGCGCCCATGGACGCGCGCACGACGCCGGGGTCGAAGGGGTCGGCGCAGGGAAGGATGAGGGCGACGTCCACGAAGCCCATCCCCAGCGCGGTGCGCAGGATGGTGCCGACGTTGCCCGCGTCCATGGGACTGACCAGCGCCAGGTGGCTGCGGGAGGGCTCCTGGGGGCGCGGCGCCTTGCGGAACACCGCGGCGGCGTAGCAGTTGTCCTTGCCGGATATCCTGCGCAGCGCCTTGTCGGCGGCCTCGGTGCGGATGCCCGCCCCGCGGCACAGCGCCAGGATTTCCCCCGCGCCGCCCCCGCTCTCAAGCGCGCTGTGCAGCAGCACGCGCAGGACGGAGCCCGGCGCCTTCTTCAGCGCCTCCAGCGTCGGGAAGATGCCCGGCGCGTAGGAATACGTCAGCGCGCGGGAATACGGCTCAAGCGCGGGCATGGTCCGCCTCCGCTTCCGCGCCTTCCTCCAGCAGCCGCTCCAGTTCCTTGAGCAGCAGCTTCGCCGTGGCCTTGCCGTCCGGGCCGATCTCGTTGACGGGCCCCGCGCAGGAGGGGCACCCGCTCTCGCACGGGCAGGCGTTCACGAGTCCCCTGGCGTGGGTGACCAGCGCGCCGCGCATGAGGAACGCCTTCTCCGCCAGGCCGATGCCGCCGGGGCAGTTGTCGTAGAGGATCAGCGTCGGCAGGTCGGTGAAGGGGCTCTTGACCTGGTAGCTGACGGCCAGGTCGCGCGGGGAGCACATCAGGTACAGCGGCGCCACGATGCGCAGCAGGTTCGAAATCCCGAGCATCCCGTTCTGCAGGGCGTCGTTGGAGAACCGCGCCGCGAGGTTCGCGTCCAGGGTCATCCACATGGCCGTGGTGTGCATGTCCGTCTCCGGCAGGCGCACCGGGCCGTAGCCCAGGGATTCGCCGGTGTCGAACTTCATCTTCTTGAAGATCTTGACCAGCGACGTCACCTTGACCTCGCCCTGCGCGGCGTTCCCCGCCGTCTGCGCGATGTCCAGGAGGCTGAGGCTGACGTTGAGGTCCGCGTCGGTGTAGTAGTCGACGCTGACCCGGCGGATGAAGGCCTTGCAGGCGTCGAAGTCGAGCTTGTCCACCTGGTACTGCGCGCCCTCGTGCAGGTAGATCGCGTTCTCGTGCAGCAGCATGGGCACGGCGAACCGGTCCATCTCCCCCACGACGCGAACCCGCGCCGGGTCGGTCACGTCCATGATGAGGAAGTTCTCCGCCATCGCGGTGCGCAGGGAGATCTCGCTGGCCGGGAAATCCTCCGCCGACCAGTGGAAACTGCCGCCCACATGGCGGACGATGCCGGACTCCTCCAGGAACCGCAGCAGGGTCTCCGGCCCCGGCGCGTTGCCGAAGCCCTCCCCGTCCTTGAACGGCAATTCGTACGCCGCGCACTTGAAGTGGTTGAGCAGCACGTACAGGTTGTCCGGGTTGGTCAGCGCGTGCTCCGGGGACTGGGTGAAAAAGTACTCCGGGTGGGTGATGATGTACTGGTCGATGGGCGCGCTGGAGGCGACCATGATAGTCACGCTGGCCCCCATGCGCCTCCCCGCGCGCCCCGCCTGCTGCCAGGTGCTGGCGATGGTGCCGGGGTAGCCGCACAGCAGGCACGCGTCCAGGGACCCGATGTCGATGCCCAGCTCCAGCGCGTTGGTGGAGACGACCATATCCACCGCCCCCGCGCGAAGCCCGCGCTCGATGCTGCGCCGCTCCTGCGGCAGGTAGCCCCCGCGGTAGCCACGCACGGTCGCGGAGCGGCCCAGGGAATCGCTGCGCTCCTCTTTCAGGGCCTTGGTCAGCACCTCCACCTGGATGCGGCTTTTCGCGAAGACGATCGTCGGAACCCGGTTCTTCAGCATCATCAGCGCGAGGCTGCGCGTCTCGTGCAGCGCGCTCTTGCGGATGCCCAGCTGCCGGTTGACGACCGGCGGGTTGTAGAAGATGACGTGCTTCTCCCCCATCGGCGCGCCGGAGCGGTCCACCAGGGAGACGTCCCTGCCGGTGAGCTGGCGGGCGAGCTCGCCCGGGTTGGCGATGGTCGCGCTGCACAGGATGAACTGCGGCGCGCTGCCGTAGAAGGCGCACAGGCGCAGCAGGCGCCGCAGGACGTTGGCGAGGTTCGCCCCGAAGATGCCCCGGTAGGTATGGATTTCGTCGATGACGACGGATTTCAGGTTCTCAAACAGCTTCACCCACTTGGTGTGGTGCGGGAGGATGTTGCTGTGCAGCATGTCCGGGTTGGTCACGACGACGTGCCCCGCCTGGCGGATGGCCTTGCGCGCCGCGGCGGGGGTGTCCCCGTCGTAGGTGTAGGTCTTGATGTCCACGTCCATCGCGGTGATGAGCTCGTACAGCTCGGCCACCTGGTCCTGCGAGAGGGCCTTGGTCGGGAACAGGTACAGGGCGCGCGCGTCGTCGTTCTCGAGGATGCCGCTGAGGATGGGCACGTTGTAGCACAGCGTCTTGCCCGACGCCGTGGGCGTGACGACGCAGACGTCCCTGCCCGCCAGCGCCTCCTCCATCGCCTGCGCCTGGTGGGTGTATGGCTGGCCGATGCCCCGGGCGCGCAGCGCGGCGACGACGCGCGGCTGCACGGCCCTGGGCCAGGGGGCGTACCGGGCCTCGCGCGCGGGCAGCACCTCCCAGGAGCTCACGCATGACGTGAACTCCCCGTCTTCCCTGAGATACTCCAGCAGCTGCTCCACGTTCATGCGAAAACCCTCCGATGGGCTTGAGTATAGCAAAGCCCTCCCCGCGCTTCAACGCGCAGGGGCAAATTATCGAACATTTGTTCTAAACCCGACGTTGTCCGCTTCGCGCGGGCGCGGTGACGGCCCGGCTTGATAGCGCTCCCGGCGCGCGGGGGTAGAATACCATCAAATGCCGCAGCTTCCTTGTGTCCGGAACCCTGGGCCGCGGCAAGACACGCAGAGGTGCGCCGGATGAAACATTACCTGGAGACCGTCGACAGCGTCCTGGCGGGCGTGGAAAGCCAGCGGTCCGGCCTGAACGCCGAAGAGGCGAAGAAGAGGCTGGAGGCAAACGGCAAGAACAGGCTGAAGGAAGAGCGCAAGGCCACCCTGCTCGAGCGGTTCGTAAACCAGCTCAAGGAGCCGATGCTCATCATCCTGATGGCCGCCGCCGTCGTGTCCGCCGTCAGCAACCTGATTTCGCACGAAGGGGAAGGGTTCACGGACGTCATCATCATCATGGCGGTCGTGCTGCTCAACGCGGTCCTCGGCGTATACCAGGAGAACAAGGCCGACAAGGCCATCGACGCGCTGCAGACGATGAGCGCCGCCAACTCCAGCGTCCTGCGCGACGGGCACGTCACCCAGGTCCCCTCCGAGGACCTGGTCGTAGGCGACGTCGTGCTGCTGGAGGCGGGAACCGCGGTCCCCGCCGACTGCCGCATCATCGAGAACGCGAGCCTGCAGATCGAGGAGGCCGCGCTGACCGGCGAGTCCGTCCCCGTCTACAAGCAGTCGGAGCCCCTGCGGGAAGAGGACGGGGACATATCGCTGGGCGACCGCAAGAACATGTGCTACATGGGCTCGGCCGTCGTGTACGGGCGCGGGAAGGCCGTGGTCGTCGCGGCCGGCATGGACACCCAAATGGGCAGGATCGCCGACGCGATCACGAAAACCGTCGAGGGGCAGACGCCGCTGCAGATCAAGCTCGCGCAGCTCAGCAAGGTGCTGACCTGGCTGGTGCTCGCCATCTGCGCGTTCATCTTCGTGTTCGACATCCTGCGCAGCGGCACCTTCGAGCTGCAGGGAATCCTGAGGACCTTCATGATCGCGGTGTCGCTCGCGGTCGCCGCGATCCCCGAGGGGCTCGCGACCGTCGTGACCATCG
>DATHTQ010000334.1:0-3300 GCA_035463055.1 Candidatus Limnocylindria bacterium | reverse complement strand
GACGGCATCAACATGGAGTGGCTGTGGAACAACAGCCGCGGCGACACGAAAGTCATCATCTGGGACGACCAGCCGGGGCGCTACACACCGTACCCGGAAGACGGCCTGAAGCTCTACTACAATCCGGCAGGGGGCAAGTATTACCACCTGGACCAGAACTGCAAGGGCGTCAAGGACCGCTTCCTGCCGCTGCCGGGCGTGATGACCTATGCGGAGCTGGACAGCAGCGAGTTCGCGAAGCTCACTCCCTGCCCTACGTGCAGCCCGCCGCCGCGCGCGTCGGAAATCGCGGCCGTCAACCGGGAAAACGGGTTCTAGCCTGCGCGGAGGGCCGGGTGGCGTTGTTGCGTAAAGACGGGAAAGCCTGTATACTCCACATGAGGCGGAAGGCCAGCCGGGGAGGTCATGTATGGAATTCAAAATAAAGAATGACATCGGCACCATCTACATTTCCGAGGACGTCATGCTCAAGGTGGTCGGCTACGCGACGCTGGAGTGCTACGGCATCGTCGCGATGTCGTCCAAGCGCGCCAAGGACGGCCTGGTCGAGTGGCTTGGGCGCGAGAACCTCAGCAAGGGCGTCCAGCTGCGCGCCGTGGACGACATGATCGACGTGGACCTCTACATCGTCGTCGAGTACGGCATCTCCGTCACCGCCGTGTGCACCTCCATCAAGGAGGTCGTTCGCTACAAGCTGGAAAGCATGACGGGCGTAAAGGTGCGCAACGTCAACATCACCGTCGAGGGAATCCGCGTCTGAGGATGCGGATAAGGTGGCAAGATGCCTGAAGTTCGCCAGATAGACGCGCACCTGCTGCGCGAGATGGTCACGGCCGGCGCGGCGGTGCTGGAGCGCAACCGCGAGGCCGTCAACGCGCTCAACGTATTCCCGGTGCCCGACGGCGACACCGGCACCAACATGTCCATGACCATGATGAGCGCGGTGCGGGAAATGGGCGCCAAGGAGCCGACCACGCTGGGCGCGATGGCGGAAGCCCTGTCCCGCGGGGCGCTGCGGGGCGCCAGGGGCAACTCCGGGGTCATCCTTTCCCAGCTGTTCCGCGGTTTTTCCAAGGCGGTCGCCGACGCCCAGACCATCGACCCGACGCAGTTCGCCCAAGCCCTCCGGGCCGGGGCGGAGACGGCGTACAAGGCCGTCATGAAGCCCAAGGAAGGCACCATCCTCACGGTCGCGCGCGTCATCGCCGACGACGCGGTGCGCCAGGCGGAACAGGAGCCGGACAGCTTTTCCGAGCTGCTGCGCGTCATGCTGACCAGCGGCGAGGGCATCCTCAAGCGCACGCAGGAGATGCTCCCCGCGCTGACCCAGGCAGGCGTCGTGGACGCCGGCGGGCGCGGCCTGTTGCTCATCTATATGGGATACGCCGCCATCATCGACGGGGACAAGGTCGAGGACCTGATGGTGGACATGTCCGGCGACAGCGCCGAGGGCGAGGGCTTCGTCGACGACCACGACCTCATCGGGGAGATCCACTTCGCCTACTGCACCGAGTTCTTCATCCAGCAGCTCAAGCCCGGCACCGGCGAGGCGGACGTGGCGATGCTGCGCCGCAAGCTCAGCCGCATCGGCGACTGCGCCCTGGTGGTGGGGGATACGCAGCTCATCAAGGTGCACGTGCACACCAACGACCCGGGCAAGGCGCTGCAGATCGGCATGATGCTGGGCGAATTGTCGGGCATGAAGATCGAGAACATGCTCCAGCAGCGGCGCGAGCTGGACAACAAGCCCGAGACGCCCGAAAAGGACTACGGCATCGTCGCGGTGTCCCAGGGAAGCGGCTTCTCCGCCATCTTCAAGGATTTGGGCGTGGACAGCATCGTCGAGGGCGGGCAGACGATGAACCCCAGCATCGAGAACCTGCAGAAGGCCGTGGACGGCATCCGGGCGAAGACCATCTTCATCCTGCCCAACAACGGCAACATCACGCTGGCGGCGAGGCAGGTGGCGGAGATGGCCAAGAACCGCGTCATCGTGCTGCCGACCAAGAACGTCGCGATGGGCATCGCGGCGGTCATCGCGTTCCAGCCGGAGGAAACGCCGGAGGAGAACGAGCTTCGCATGACCGAGGCCGCCGAGCGCGTGCGCACCGGCATGGTCACCTACGCGGTGCGCAGCAGCGACATCAAGGGCCTGCACATCGAGCGGGGCGACGTCGTGGGCATGAACAACGGCGAAATCACCGCGACCAGCGCGACCCCTGAGGACTGCGCCCGCGAGCTCATGCGCCAGATCATCACCGACGACGACGGGCTCATCACGGTCTACTTCGGCGAGAAGACGCGCGAGGAGGACGCGAGGAGGCTGGGCGAGGAGCTCGCGCAGACGTACTCCCACTGCGACGTGGAGGTACACCTGGGCGGGCAGCAGCTGTACTTCTACCTCCTCTCGGTGGAGTAAGGAACCCCATGCGACCAGGGGCTGCCGCTTTGGCGGCCTTTTTGCGTATCAGCAATGGAATTTGAAAGGGACGGATGGCACAGCTGACCGAGCTCAAGGGCATGGGGCCCGCGCGCCTGGAGGCGCTGGTTGGCGCCGGGATCGCGGACGTCCAGGGCCTGCTGGAGCGCTTCCCCCGGGACTACATCGACGCGCAGTCCCCCCGCACCGTCGCGCAGCTTCGCCCGGGCGATGCCTGTGTCGCGGGCGTCCTCACGCGCAAGCCCACCATCCGCTGGTCGGGCGGCCGCAGCATCACGCAGGCGGTCCTCAAGGACGCCACGGGCCAGGTCGCGCTGACGTGGTTCAACCAGCACTGGATGGCCCGGCGCATGGGCAAGGGCGAAACCGTGCTGCTCTACGGCCTGGTGCGGGAGTACAACGGCAAGCTCAGCCTCCAGAACCCGAAGCTGCTGGAGGAGACCGGCATCATCCCGGTATACCCGCCGCTCAAGGGCCTGCCGGGGAAGGTGTACGCGTCGCTGGTCCGCCAGGCGCTGGACCTGCCCGAGGCGCAGGAGGAGACCCTGCCGCCGGGCGTCCTTGCGCGCCACCTGCTCACCCCCAGGGCGCAGGCCCTTCGGATGGCGCATTTCCCGGCTTCCATGGAGGAGGTCGCCTCCGCCAAGCGCCGCTTGGCGTTCGAGAACCTGCTGCTGTACCGTCTCGCGGTCCGGCTCGCGGGCCCCGCGGGACAGAGCGGCCCAGCGATGAAGGAAGGCGCGTTCGACCCTGAGGACTTCTGGGAGAAGCTGCCCTTCGCCCCGACGGGCGCGCAGCGCAAGGCGCTGCTGGAAATCGTCGGGGACCTTGAGGGCGGGCACGCGATGCGCAGGCTCGTG
>DATHTQ010000333.1:0-6582 GCA_035463055.1 Candidatus Limnocylindria bacterium | reverse complement strand
CCGGCCTTTTCCTTCACGTAGCCGTTGCCCCGGGTGAGGATGCGGGGCGCCTCGCCCCGGGGGGTGTGGCGGACGAAGTCCGGGTCCTCCTGGCGCCACTCCAGCGACCCTTCGTCCCCGTAGACGCGCACGGCCAGGCCGTTGAGGGTGCCGGCGGCGACCTGCGAGCACCAGTACGCGCCGTTCGCGCCGTTCTCGTATTCCACGAGGATGTTCGCGTTGAGGTCCAGCGGCTGGCCGAAGCGGTTCATCGTCGCCAGCAGGCGGCGGATGCGCAGGCCCGTGACGTAGTGGACGAAGTTCTCGATGTGCGAGCCGATGTCGCCCACGCAGTTGGAGGCGCCCGCGGCCTGCGGGTCCTTGCGCCAGACGGAGAGCTTCAGCTCCTGCCCCGGGACCGGGTGCAGGTCGTCCAGCAGCCATTCCTGCGGGTACTCGGCGTTGACGGCGATGACCTTGCCGATCTTCCCCTCGCGGACCATCTCGCGCATGACCTTCGCCATCACGTACCCGGTGTAGGAATAGTTGACCCCGAACAGCAGGCCCTTTTCGCGCGACAGCCGCTCCAGCTCCTCCGCCTGGGCGATTTCCGTGGTAAGCGGCTTCTCGCACATGACGTGGATGCCGTTTTCCAGGAACGCCCTCGCTATCGCGAAGTGGCTCACGTTGGGGGTCACGACAACGGCGAAGTCGATGCCGTCCTCCCGCGCGCCCTCCGCCCTCGCCATCTCCTCAAACGAGCCGTACACGCGGGACGGGTCCAGCCCCAGTTCCCCGCCCGTCTCGCGGTTTTTCTTTTCCGACGACGCGGAGAAGCAGCCCGCGGTCAGGTGCGCGAGCCCGTCCAGGCGGATGGCCTCGCGGTGGACCTTGCCGATGAAGGCCCCGCTGTCGCCGCCGACCATGCCGCAGGTGACACGCTCCCTCATTTCGCGCTTCCCCCCTGGTTCGCGATCGCCTCGTCGAACTTGACGAGCGAGGGCTTGAAGTCGAGCCTGCGCATGAACGCGCACGCCTCCGTCGCCCCGTGCACGCGGTCCATGCCGCTGTCCTCCCACTCCACTGACAGCGGGCCTTCGTAGCCGTGGGCGTTGAGCACGCGGATGATTTCCTCGAAATTGACGCCGCCGCGGCCCAGGGAGCGGAAGTCCCACCCGCGGCGCCTGTCGCCGAAGTCGATGTGCGAGCCGAGCAGGCCGCTGCGCCCGTCCAGCGTGACCGCCGCGTCCTTCATGTGCACGTGGTACACGCGGTCGATGAAGTCGTTGAGGAAGACGTGCGGCGTGACGCCCTGCCAGAGCAGGTGGCTTGGGTCGAAGTTGAGGCCGAACTCCGGCCAGTCCCTGAACTTCTCCAGCACCCGCTGCGTGGAGTAGTAGTCGAACGCGATTTCCCCGGGGTGCACCTCCAGCGCGAACTTGACGCCCTGCGCGCGGAACTCCGCCAGGATGGGCGTCCACAAATCGAAAATGCGCTGGAAACCCTCCTCCACCATCTGCGCGGTGGTCTGCGGGAACGAGTAGACGTACTTCCAGATGGGGCTGCCGGTGAAGCAGGTCACGACCTCCGCCCCCAGCGCCTTCGCCGCGCGGGCGGACTTCTTCATCTGCCCGACGGCCCACTCCCGTATCCCTTCAGGGTCGTCCGCGAGCCGGGCGGGGGCGAAGTTGTTCAGCCGCGGGTCCGGCGCGTCGCCCACGCACTGGCCGATGATGTGCGCCGCGATGGCCTTGCACACCAGGCCGTTCCCCTCCAGCGTCCGCTTCACCCACGGGACGTACTCCGGGTCGGCCTCCGCGCGGTCCAGGTCCAGCCCGTTGCCCCAGCAGGCGATCTCCAGGCCGTCGTAGCCCATTTTCGCCGCCAGCGCGCACAGCTCGTCCAGGGGCAGGTCCGCCCACTGGGCGGTGCACAGGGTCACGGGTCGCTTGTCCATGGCTGTTCTCCTTCGTTTGTGGTCGCGCGGAAGCACCCCGGCTCGTGCCCGAAGAGCACCCCCACCGCGTGCAGGAACGAGCAGATGACGACGGGCCCCGCGAAGCGCATCCCCCGCCGGACGAGGTCCCGGCTCAGCGCGTCGCCCAGTTCGGTCGTCACGGGGACCGGGGCGGGCGCGAGCGATGGCGGGTACATCTTTACGAACGCGTCGAGGTACGCGGCGAAGCTTCCGAACTCCTTTTGTATCTCCAGGAAGATTTGGGCGTTGAGGACGGCGGCCCGGATCTTCAGCCGGTTGCGGACGATGCCCGGGTCGGCCATGATCCGCTGCGCGTCGTCGTCGGTGAAGGCCGCTACCCTTGCCGGGTCAAAGCCGGAAAACGCCCTGCGGAACGCTTCCCGCTTGTCCAGGATGGTCTTCCAGGACAGGCCGGCCTGGAACCCCTCCAGGATGAGCATCTCGAACAGGTGCCGCTCGTCCCGGGACGGCGTGCCCCACTCGCGGTCGTGGTATTCCCGCATCCTCGCGTCCGGGCCCGAGGCCCAGGCGCAGCGCGGCAGGGACCGCGGGAGCGCGTCGTCCGTCGCCTGCATGTCCGCACCTCCGGTACTCTGGATGGGTGTCCCCCGCATTATCGCCCGGAACCGCCGTTCCCGGCAACCCCCAGGCGCTCCGCGCTCCAGCGGGCGAGGTCGCGGATGAGGTCCTCCGGCAGCGGCGCGTCCAGCGGAATGCGGACGGTGCCCTTGTCGGTCCTGTATCCCGCGAGCCGCGGCGCGAAATGGGCGACCGCGTCCGGCCCGGGGTAGATGCCGATGTGCGCCTTCGCGAGGGAGAAGTGGATGACGTTCTTCGCCTTGTAAAACGTCGGGATGCCGTAGGCGATCTTTTCCGCCAGCCCCGGCACGGCCTCCAGGATGACGTCCCGCAGGCGGGACAGCTTCGCCCGGTGCTCCTCGGGGCAGCTTTGGATGTATTGCTCGACGGGGGTCATACGGTCCCCTTTCTGCTGAACGATTCCGGCCTGATTATACACCGGGGGAGCCGCCGATTGCCCGCCCCGGGCTTTTGTTATATCATTGCCCCGTTACGATAACATGCCGGAGGTGGGGGGATGGAGCAAACCGCGCGCAGGGGGGCGCTGCCCGGTTTCGCGTCGTTCAACAGCCTGTTCGGCTACCTCTACAGCATGCTCGCCTCCACGGCCATCCTCAACATGCCGGTGCTGGGCGGGGCGCTGTACATGGTGGGCCGGGTGGTCATCCTGTTCTCCCGCCTCGTGCGGCCGGGGGACTTCCGCCGCCTGCCCCGCGCGCTGCGCGCGGTGGGGCTCACGCTGGGCGGGCTGTCCTCCGCGCTGGCGTTCGCGGTGCTGCTCGTCTATCCGCTCGCGGTGGACATGCCGGGGCTGTGGCTGGTGTTCGCGCTGGCCAGCCTCGTGCTGCTGATGGGCCAGGCCGTCCGCCTCATGGAGATGCGCGGCCGCGCGGACCGGGTCCCCCCGGTGCGCCGTTCCGTGCGCCAGGCCGAGATCGCGGTGCTGTTCTGCGCGGTGACGGCGCTCATCCTGTTCGTCAGCCTGGACGCCCCCACGGCGTGGACGCTGCTGGGCGGGTACGCGCTGTGCTGCGTGTTCCGCCTCGCCTCCGTGCGCGGGGATACGGCGCGCGCCCTGCCCGAGGCGCAGGCGGCGAAGGCGCCGCCCGAGGGCGACCTGGAGCGCCTGGATCGCGTGCATGTCTACAAGGCGTTCAGGCTCATCACGCTCATCACGGTGACGGCGCTGCAGGTGACCGTCATCCTCATCTACACGTTCATCGGCGCCACGTCCCCGGGGCTCCTGGTCAGCCTGCTCATCGCGCTGCTGTGCACCGTGCTGTCCCGCTGGCTGACGGACGCCCTGCTGGCGCGCAGCTTCTCGCGCAGGAGGGTCGAGCCCGCCACCGTGCTGCTCATCGGGCTCATGCTGTGGTTCCTGAGCCTCGTATCCTTCGCGCTGCGCGACTTCGGCCCCACGCTGGTGTGGAACTACGTCACGCTGGCGCTTTGCATTTCCGGCGTCACCATGGCCGCCCGGGCGCTGGAGACGCTGGGGGAGGCGATGCGGGACATTGTCCGCTTCGCGCTGGAGAGGGAGCCGGGGCAGGCGTTCGCCCAGGCGCAGGCCGCGCTGTCGGAGTACGCCTCGCTGGTGGGCAACATGGTCGCGCTCATCGGTCTGATGCTCATCACCCTGGTGGCCCGGGGGAACATCGGCCCGGGCAGCGTCACGCTGGCCGCCAGGCCCATCCTGCTGCTGCCCGCGCTCGTGCTGGCCGCGGCGGCCATCCCGGGCGCGTTCCGCTTCCCGCTGGACAGCAGGATCCTGCACAAGCTGCGTACGTTCCTGCGCCTGAAGGAAGACGGGGAAACCAACATCCAGCTGCAGAAGCAGCTGGAGGACCTGGTCGTGCGCGTGCGGCGCAGCCGCTACGGCATCAAGCTGCTCATCCTCGTGCTGCGGCCGTTCTTCAAAAGCGAGGTCGTGGGCGTGGAGAAGGTCCGGCCGCAGCCGGGGGTGAGCTGCGTGTTCACCTGCAACCACGGCGAGATGTGGGGGCCCATCGTGTCCAACCTGTTCCTGCCGTTCTCGTTCCGGCCCTGGGTCATCGACGAGATAGCGGAGCCGGCGGAGCAGTCCGACTACCTGTTGCGCAACACCGTCAGCCGCCAGAAGTGGCTTCCCAACTGGTTCAAGCCCATCGCCGCGCGTATGACCGCGCGCTTCCTCAAATGGGTCACCCACAACATTGACAGCATCCCCGTCTACAGGGATAACCCCAAGGCGCTGGCCCAGACGTTCCGGCTCACCGCCGAGGCGATGGAGGCGGGCGACAACATCCTGATCTTCCCCGAGAACCCGCACGGGGAGAACGGGGGGGCGGCGAAGTACGCCACCGAGGGCGTCAGCCGGTTTTATACGGGGTTCGCGATGGTGGCGCAGATCTACCACAGGCGCACGGGCAAGCGGGCGGAGTTCTATCCCGTCTACGCCGACAAGGCGCGGCGCCAGATGTTCATCGGCGAGCCCGTGCGCTTCGACCCCGGCCCCCCCAGCGGGGACGAGTACCGGCGCATCGCGGCCCACCTGCGCGCGGAAATGCTGCGCATGGCGGGGCTTGCGGGCGACGCCGCGGCCGAAGCCAACGGGGCCGAAGCAATTGAAGCCGAAGCCAACGGACCTGAAGCCAGGGAAGGGACCGCCTGATGGCCGGCGTCGTTTTCCTGATCGTATACCTCGCGGGCGGGTGTTTCGCCGTGCGCTGGCTGCTGCCGCAAAAGCCGCTGCCCGTCCGGCTGTGGCTGGGGCTTTCGGCAGGCGTGTTCCTGATGATGTGGCTGCCTGCGCTGCTCGCGTTCCTGCGGCCCTTTGACGTGCTGACGCAGTGGCTGTCCATGGCGGCGCTGCTCGCGCTGTGCGCCGCGGCGTGGTTCTGGCGCAGCCCCGCACCCCTTCACGCATCGGATGACAAAAGGACCTGGCTGCTGCTCCTGCTGACCGTGCTGCCGCTGACCCTGCTGACGGCGTACCTGCAGCACACCCACGTCCTGCAGCCCGAGGGCGGCGCGCTGCGCACCGGCCAGGCCACCTACGGCGACCTGCCGCTGCACCTGTCCATCATCACGTCGCTGCCCGGCAGGGTTTTCCCGCCTGATTACAGCATCCTCCCCGGCGTGCGCCTGGGCTACCCCTTCCTGGGGGACAGCCTGTCCTCCTCCTTCCTCGCGCTGGGCTGGGGGCTGAGGGAGAGCGTCGTCGTCCCTGGCACGCTGATGTCGCTTTTGGTGTTTGCGGGATACGCGCTGCTGGCGCTGCGCTGCTGCGCGTCCCGCAAAGCCGCCGCGCTCGCCTTCTTCCTGCTGTTCCTCAACGGGGGGCTGGGGTTCCTGTACAGCGCGGACATGGCCGGGGTCAGCCTGGGGAGTTCGGGCGTGAACGAGCTGCAGCAGGGCACGTGGCTGGACCGCCTGCGGACCATCCTCGACGGCTGGTACCAGACCCCGGTCAACCACGCGGAATTCACGACCTACAACCTGCGCTGGAGCAACATCGTCGCCGACATGCTGCTGCCCCAGCGCACGTTCCTGGCGGGCTGGGCGGTCCTGCTGCCTTGCCTGTACCTGCTGGCGGACGCCGTCCGGGACGCGAAATGGGGCCTGCGCCAGACCGTGCTCCTGGGCGTCATGGCGGGCGGCCTGCCGCTCATCCACACGCACTCGTTCCTGGCGCTGGGCCTCGCGAGCGCGGGGTTCCTGGCCTACGGATTATTCAGGAAAGCGCCGCTGAAACCGTGGCTGCTCTACGGCGGCATCGCCGCGCTGCTCGCGCTCCCGCAGCTGCTCGCCTTCACGTTCTCCCAGGCGGGGACCGAGGGGTTCGTGCGGCTGCAGTTCAACTGGGTCAACAACTCCGGCGGGCAGGGCCTCAGGGACGGCTACCTGTGGTTCTACGTCAAGAACGTCGGGCTGCCCTTCGTCCTGCTGCTGTTCGCGCTGCTGGAAAAGAACCCCCGGCACCGCCAGCTGTTCGCCGGGGCGTTCGCCGTCTTCCTCGTGGCGGAGTTCGTGCTGTTCCAGCCCAACGAGTACGACAACAACAAGCT
>DATHTQ010000332.1:0-1609 GCA_035463055.1 Candidatus Limnocylindria bacterium | reverse complement strand
ACCGGCGCAGCGACCGCAGCGCCTTGACCTTCTCGTCGCGGATGAACTCGGGGCTCAGGTCCGTGGGCGGCTCCATCGTGATGAGGGCCAGCATCTGCATGAGGTGGTTCTGCAGCATGTCCTTGAGGATGCCGGACTGCTCGTAGTACGCGCCGCGCCCCTCGACGCCCAGCGTCTCGGTGGAGGTGATCTGGATGTTGTCGATGTAGCTGTGGTTCCACAGCGGCTCGAACAGCGAGTTGCCGAACCGCAGCGCCAGGATGTTGCGAACCATCTCCTTGCCCAGGTAGTGGTCGATGCGGTACACCTGCTTCTCGTCCAGCGCCTCGGTGATGGTGGCGTTGAGCTTGCGGGCGCTCTCCAGGTCCTGGCCGAAGGGCTACTCGATCATGACCCGGTGGTCGGGGTTGCGCTTCGTGATGAGGCCGTTCTCCCGCAGACGCGTAACGATGAGGCCGAAAAACTCCGGCGCGACGGCGAGGAAGAACAGCCGCACAGACGGCTTGGCCATCAGCGCCTCGTTCTCGTCCAGCCATCCGCGCAGGTCCTTGTAGGAGGCGGGGTCTTCGATGAACTCCATGCTGCGGTAGTGCAGGCGGCTGAGGAACTTGTCCATCCTCGCGGCGTCCACGCCGGTGCGGGAGTGCTTCTGGATGGAATCCCGCGCCATGTCGCGGTACGCCTCCTCGGTATGGGGCTTGCGGCCGATGGAGATGACCGAGCATTCCTCGGGCAGCCGGTTCTCCGCGAGCAGGTGGTACAGCGCGGGCAGCAGCTTGCGGTGGGTCAGGTCGCCGGTGCCGCCGAAAATCAGCAGCAGCAGTGACTTGTCGTTTGCGTCCGGCCCGTTCTTCAGCATGGCTGCCTCTCCGATCCGGGTTGTGTTTCCAGCGGCACGCGCAGGGTGTCCCCCAGCGTGCGCTCTTCCTCATATACCCGGATATTCATGTCCGGGCCGTGCAGTCTGCGGATTTCCACGCCCTGTTTGTCCACCCGCACGCGCATCATTGTGCCGCGCCAGGCGACGGTGAAATGGTAGCCCTTTAAGCCCTCCGGCAGGCACGGGCGCAGCAGTACGCCTCCCTCCCGCAGGCGCAGGCCGCCGAAGCCGAACGCGATGCCCATCCAGCACCCGCCCATGTTCGCCGCGTGGATGCCGTCCCCCGTGTTGCCGTGCGTGTTGAGCAGGTCCAGCGACGCAGACTGGCCGTAATAGGCAAGCGCCTTGCCCGGCTGCCCCGTGCGCGCGGCCATCATCGAGAACACGCACTCCGACAGGGACGAGTCGTGCGTGGTCAGCGGCTCGTAGTAGTCGTAGGTGCGGCGGATGACGTCCTCCGGCTCCCCCTCCTCGAAGAGGAAGTGCGCCAGCACCGTGTCCGCCTGCTTGCATACCTGGTGGCGGTAGAGGAACAGGGGGTGGTGGTGAAGCAGCAGGGGGAACCGCTCCCTGGGGATCTCGGCCAGGTCGAGGCGCTTCCTGCGCAGGAACGCGTCGTCCTGCGCGCAGATGCCGAGACCGTCATCAAACGGCAGGTATATCGCCTCCGCGGCTTCCTCGAACCGTTGAAGTTCCTCTTCGGTGACGCCCGTCCTATCCCGGACGGCG
>DATHTQ010000331.1:0-8619 GCA_035463055.1 Candidatus Limnocylindria bacterium | reverse complement strand
CATAGGACCACTCGCGGTTGTCCTGCATGAAGCGGTTGACGTGGTTGCGCTTGGAGCTGAGCTTCTTGCCGCTCAGGGAAATCAGCTTCTGCGCCTCATATACATAGTCGAAGTCCTTGCGGTCGGCCTCGACGCGGAACTTGCCGGGGAACTCCGCCTCCAATTTTTCCCTGTCCTCGTTGAGCAGGGTGTTGAAGACCAGCGGGACGCCGCGCGCCTGCGTATACTCCGCCAGGGCGCGCACGACGCCGCCCACGGGGCCTTCGCCGGATGGGAAGATGAAGGTCGGGCCGTCGGGGTCGGCCTCGGACTTTACGACGAGCCGGTCCTCGAACCTGGCGGCGGAGAGCTTGTAGACCTCGCTCCAGATGAAGTTGGCGGTGAAGTTATACTCCAGCGAGCCTCGGTGCCCGCGGTTGAGCGCCTCGTCCATCCAGGGCTTGTCCATCAGCCGGATGGGGGCGAAGGTAAGGGTCACGGGGGTGATGCTCATGCATAAGCCTTTCAGGTGCGTAATAGGGCATGCGCGAGGAGGTCGTCCCCGTGCAGGCCTTTCCATTATACCCCGGATGGCCGAAAAAGAAAGGCGCGGCGCGGGAGGTTGACTTCGGCGCCGTGGAAAAGCCGGGCATGCTGTGGTATACTCCGCTGGTCAACCAAGCCCCCCGCGCGCGTCAAAAGCCGGCGCGGGGAGAGGCGGGAGCAAACACACCGATGAGACAGACCTATGCGCGCGTCGACCTCGCCCGGCTGCAGGACAACGTCCGCATCCTTCGGGGCGCGCTGCCGCCCGGCACGAAGTTCATGGCCGTCGTCAAGGCGGACGCCTACGGGCACGGGATGGTGCCCGTCGCCCGTGCCGCCGCCGCGGCCGGGGCGGACGCCTTCGCGGTCGCGCTAGCCGAGGAGGGCGCCGCGCTGCGCGAGGAAGGCATCGGCGAGCCCATCCTCGTCCTGTCGGGCCTGGGCCCAACAAGCGCGGAGGAAGCCGTTTCGCACGGCCTTACCCTCACCGTCTACACCCCGGAGCAGGTGCGCGACGCGCAGGCGGCGTGCGGGCGGGCGGGGACCACGGCCCACGTGCACCTCAAGCTGGACAGCGGGATGAACCGCATCGGCGCCAGGAACGAGGGCGAGGCCGCGGACGTCCTGGATGCCCTGGCCCATGCGCCGCGCCTGCGCCTGGAAGGCGCGTACACGCATTTCGCGTGCGCCGACGAGGACGACCAGGCCATCACCGACAGCCAGCTGGAGCGTTTCACGCGCCTTAAGGAGATGCTTCCCGCGGGCCTGACGCTGCACGCAAGCGGCTCCGCGGGCGTCCTGCGCCGCGCGGACGCGCATTTCGGCCTGGTTCGCTCGGGCATCGCGATGTACGGCTACCCGCCGGTGGACACCGCGCTTTCGCTGCTGCCCGTGCTGTCGTGGCACGCGGAGGTCAGCCACGTGAAGACCGTCCTGCCCGGAGAGTTCGTCAGCTACGGCGCGACCTGGGCCGCCGACAGGCCTACCCGGGTCGCCACCGTGTCGGTCGGGTATGGCGACGGGTTCAGCCGCGCGCTTTCGAACCGGGGCGTCCTGCTCATCGGCGGGATGCGGTGCCCGGTGCTGGGGCGCGTTTGCATGGACATGGTCATGGCCGACGTCACCCATGCCGGACCCGTCCGCCCAGGGGACGACGCGGTCCTCATCGGGGAGCAGGGGGGCGAGCGCGTCACCGCGCAGGACATGGCGCGCATGCTGTCCACGATTTCCTACGAGGTGCTGCTGGGCATCTCGCCGCGCGTTCCGCGCGTATACGCGTAAGCCGCATCAGGAGGTTCCATGCAGAGGACGAATCCCCGCGCGGGGGCGCGGAAGGCCCCCGCCCCGGTCAGGAAGCCCTACCTCAAAGGCCGCGCCGTGAGCGTCCTGGCCGCGCGCCGCGGCGCAGCCGTGTTCGCGTACATGACGGTCTCCGCGATCCTGTACCTGTTCCTGGGGCAGATCCTGGTCACGGACACCTCGTGGCTGCGCTTCCTGCTCAACCTCGCGGTGCTGGGCATCCTGGGGTTCCTGATGTATAGCCGCGGCGCGGCGGCGGGCGAGGGGGACGCGGCCTTCGCAGAGATCGCACTGCGCAGCAGGGAGGCGGGCAAGGAAGTCCCGTCCCGGGACCTGGACAGGTGCTTCCATCCCCTGAAGGGGTTCTTTACCGCGCTCGCGGGCGCCCTGCCGTGGGTCCTCCTCGCGGCCATCCACGCGTCCATGGCGCAGAAAGCGACCTACACGCTGGGCGCGCTGCCTGAATGGCTCTCCTCCTACGAGCGCAGGGCCGACGTCGGCCTGGCGCTGTCCTACTACCATGAGACCGTGCCGTTCGGCTTCGCGGACTTCGCGAAGATCGCCGTGCGCCTGCTCATCTTCCCGTTCGTGAACATGGCGGGCCCGGAGGACGTGAACGCGATGCTGCTGATAGACCGGCTGTCCCCGCTGCTCGCCCTGGTCACCCCGGCGATGTACGGCGTCGGCTATACGCGCGGCCCCGCGCTGCGCGCGCTGGTGCACGGCGGCATCCTCAGCAACACCCGCAGGCGCGCGGCGAAGCTGCGCCGGGAGCGCAAGGCCACCCGCCGCGAGCCGCCGAAGCTGGTCTGATGGCGCTGCGCATCATCGGCGGAGAGTTCCGTTCCCGGGCATTGCTTACACCCAAGGGGGAGGGGACGCGGCCCACGCGCGCGATGGTGCGCGAGGCGGTATTCAACCTGCTGCAGGGGGCGTGGCCGGGCGGCGCTGTGCTGGACCTGTTCGCCGGCTCCGGCGCGATGGGGTTCGAGGCGCTCAGCAGGGGCGCGCAGCGCGCGGTGTTCTGCGACCGGGACGCCGAGGCCGTCCGCATCGTCAAGCAGAACGCCGAGGCGCTTGGGGTCGCGGGCCGGGCGCGCGTGCTGCGCGCGGACTGGGCGCAGGCCCTGAAGGCGCTGGGCTCGCAGGGGGAGAGGTTCGGCCTCGTCATCCTGGACCCGCCGTACATGCTGGACGCGGCCCCGGTGCTGCGGGCCATTCTGGACGCGGGGCTGCTGGAGGCCCAGGGCGTCGTCGTCCTGGAGCACGGCGCGAAGACGCCGCCGAATCCGCCCGAGGGCTTCATGCTCATCAAGTCGCGGGCGTACGGCCACACGGGGATCGCGCTGCTGGGAATCGCGCAGGAGGTGCCATGAAGGCGATTTTTCCCGGAACCTTCGACCCGGTCACGCTTGGGCACGTGGACGTCATCGCGCGCGCGTCGCGCCTGGCGGACGAGCTGCTCGTGGCCGTGCTCGTCAACCCGGACAAGCAGACGATGTTCACGATGCAGGAGCGGGTGGACTTGCTGGAGAAGGCCTGCGAGGGGATGCGCAATGTGCGCGTCGCTTCCTTCACCGGGCTGCTCGCCGACCTGGCGCGCCGGGAGGGCGCCGGGGTCATCGTGCGGGGGGTGCGGGGCGTCGCGGAGTTCGATCTTGAAACCGCGATGGCGCACGCGAACGCGCGGCTGATGCCCGGGCTGATGACGGTGTTCCTTCCGGCGTCGCCCGGCCTTACGGACATCTCCTCCTCGCTGGTGCGCCAGATCGCCGCGTTCCACGGCGACCTGTCCCCGTTCCTGCCCCCCGCAGCGGCAGACGCAATCCGGGTAAAATACAGCATGACGCCGTAAACGACAGGAGGTACGACCCGATGGCAAAGACCGAGATGTTCGCCCACGCGGACGAACTCACGCTGATGCTCAAGAACGCGAGGAAGATTCCCCTGACCGACCAGGTCATGATCAACCAGAACGCGGCGCTGGACCTGGTCCGCCGCATGACCGAGGAATACGACCCGTCGCTGGGCAACGCGCAGCAGATCATCGAGAACGAGGAGCACATCATCGTCGACGCCCAGCACAAGGCGGACGAGGCGCTCAAGCAGGCCCACACCCAGGCGCAGGGCATGGTCAGCGAGGCCAACCACTACGCCCAGACCACCAAGCAAAACGCCGACACCTATCAGGCGCAGACCCGAAAGGCCGCCGAGGACGAGGCCAACGCAATCGTCGCCGACGCGCAGACGCGCGCCAACGACATGATCGAGGACGCCAAGGCGCAGGCGGACGAGCTGGTCAGCCAGACGACGGTGCTGGCGCGCGCGGAGACGCAGGCGCGCGAAATTCTCGAGAACGCCACGCAGCACGCGAACGGGCTGCGCGCCCAGACCCAGCAGGAACTGGACGGGCTGCTCGGGCATATCGACAACACGCTGTCCGCGAAGCTCAACGAGCTGCGTTCCCTTCGCCATCAGGTGGCCCCGCCGGAGTATGAGGAGACTGGGGCCTGACCTGGCCTGTCAGTAATCCCCAGCAAGGAAAAAGCGCCGCGCGGCGCTTTTCCCTTATATCCGGATGTCCTGTGACCCGTTACTGCTTTTTCGCCTCTTCGTAGGCCGCGGCGAGCTGCGGGTCCGCGAGGTCGCCGACCTCGAAGAGGTGGGTGAGCAGCTCCTCCGGCATCTCCACCTCGATGTCCGGCGCGATGCCCTCCCCGTGCACCTTGCGGCCCAGGGGGGAGAAGTACTGCGCATAAGTGAGCTGGAAGCCGGTCTTGCCGTCACTCAGCGCGATGACGTACTGGATGACGCCCTTGCCGAACGTGTTCACGCCCATGATGGTCGCGCGCTTGTGGTCCTGCAGTCCCGCGGCGAGGATTTCCGACGCGGAGGCGGAGTGGTCGTTGACCAGCAGGATGACCGGCGTCGGGTCCAGGCCCGGGTCGGTGCGGTAATCCTGCCTGTTGCCGGAACGGTCCTCGATGTAGTAGAGCAGCTTGTCGTCCATCAGGAAATCGCCGATTTCCTCCGCGTCCCGCACCCATCCGCCCGGGTTGTCGCGCAGGTCGAGGATGAGGGACCGCATGCCCTGGGCCTTGAGGGCGTTGAACGCCTCGACGACCGCCTCGGAGCTGCCGCCCGCGAACTCGTACAGCAGGATGTATCCCACCCCGTCGTCCAGCATCCTGTAATCCACCCGGTTGACGACGATGTTGGCCTTGATGAGGTCGAACGCGATGACCTCGCCGTTGCGGACGACCTCGACGTGGACCCTCTCGCCGGGGACGCCGCGCATGGTGTTCACGGCGTCCGTCAGGGTCGCGGTGGTCACCTCGATGTCCTCCACCTTATAGAACACGTCCCCCTTGCGAAGACCCGCCTCCTGGGCGGGGGTGTCGCGGAACACGCGGGTGATGGTGACCGAACCGTTGTCCGGGTCGCCCAGCATCTGCACGCCGATGCCCGCGTACTTGCCCTCGTCGTCCTCCTGCATCTTCCTCCAGGTTTCCTCCGGGTAGTAGAACGAGTAGGCGTCGCCCAGCCCGCCCAGCAGCCCCTGGATGGCGCCGTCCATCAGCGCCTGGTCGTCCGGGACCTGGTAGTAGTAGGAGTCGATGTATTGGCGCACCTCGTCCAGCAATTCGTACTGCTTGAGGCGGTCGTACTCCTCGCGGGTGATGGTGACGGTGTCCCGGCCGCGCGTGCCGGATTGCCTGGCAAGGCCCGGCTGCGGCGCCGCGATCACCAGCGCCAGCGCCAGCGCCAGGAACAGGTTCCTAAGTCCGTGCTTCATAGGCGTGTCCTTTCGTGTGGGGGTTGGGGCTCTGTGAGTTTCTCTGCCTTTTTAAGGTCCAGCAGGAGGCGGAACACCATCGCGTCCCGGAAGCTGCGCAGGTCGAGGCCCGTGAGGCGCTGGACCTTCTCCAGCCGGTATGCGAGGGTATTGCGGTGGATGAACAATTCGCGCGACGCGTCGGTGAGGTTGAGGTCCTTGCGGAACAGCATGTCCAGCGTCGCGAGCATTTCCTCGGTGAACAGCTTGGCGGTCTTGCGGGTGAACAGGCGGGAGGTGAAGCGCGCGGACGTCTCCGGGGGCACCTCGCTGAGGAAACGCTCCAGCAGCATCGCCCGGTAGTCGTAGATGCCGGTCTCCGCGCGGAACGCCCGGCCCAGCCGGAGGGCGTTGCGGGCCTCGTCGCAGGACGCCTTGACGCCGGAGAGGGTGGGGGCCGTGCTGCCGATGCCGACCGCGGCGTCCAGGCCCAGCTCGTTCTGGAGCGTGTCGCGGATGGCCATCGCGAGCTCCGCCGGCTCGTCCTCGCCTTCCTCCACCGGGTGGGCGAGGGCGGCGCTGCGCGCATCCAGGGGGGCGAGGAGGTCGCCGGGGGCGAGGGGAAGGTTCTCCGCGAGCAGCTCGCCCGCGCTCTGCCCCTTGAGGTCCGGCAGCGCCATGACGAGCACGCACCGGTCCTGCTGGTCGCGGACGCCGTATGCGTCGGCGATGCCGGAAAGCTCTTCCGGGGTGACCTCGCCCGTGAACAGGCGCTTTAGCGCGTTGCCCGCCTCGCCGGTGATGCCGAAGCCCTGCCGCACCTCGCGGATGAGCTCGCCCGCCAGCAGAAGGGTGTCCGCGGCGCCGGGGCCGGACCGGGCGGCGAGGGCTTCATTTTCCAGGCCCCCGAGCCCCAAAAAAAGATACCCGTTCAGGGACACCGGCTTGTCGGCGCGCAGCCTGTCCGGGCGTAAAAATACGTCGGGCAGCGGGGGGATGACGCTCCGGCCGGCCTTGTCCAGCAGGTAGATGGGCTGGCCCAGCCTGCCGAACACCTCGCGAATCCGCGCCTGCACCCCGGATAGCACCTTCGCATCACCACTTTCGCCTGATTGCGCGATTATACCATATGCGCGCGCGCGTGAACATCGGAGGGCCCCGGGCCTTGGTGAACCGCGCGCCCTCTGGTATGATGGGCGCAAAGGGATATTCTTTGGGAGGCCGCGGGCATGGCGAAGTTCGAGAGGCATTTCAGGGGCGATTTCGATGCGGTCCTGTCATTCTGCGAGGAGACCATCCGGGGCGCGAGCATGACCGCCTCGCTGGAGGAGACCAGCGACGCCGCGGTGGGCGGCGCGCGCGTCGCCCTGCGGGTGTACGAGCGCTATTCGCTGCTGGGCAGCAACCGCGTGTCGCTGTCGCTGATGCTGGCGGGCGCTGGGGACGAGCTGTACCTCAGCGCGGCCACCTCCGGCGGCAGCCAGGCCATGTTCTTCAAGATCAACACGTTCGGGGAGAACGCGTTCCTCGCCAGGCTCACCGGCCCCCTGGAGGACTACATCACCCGAGCGAGGTAGCCGGGCGCGGCCCGGCAGGCGGAATTACCGCGTCACTTTCTGAAGCAGCGCTTCCATTTCCGCGATCTCCTCCAATTGCGTGCGGATGATCTCGTCTGCCAGCGCGCGCACTTCCGGGTCGCGGATATCGGCGTTCCGGCTGGTGAGGACCGCGATGGAGTGGTGCGGGATCATCGCGCGCATCCATGCCGCGTCCCCGACGAAGGTCTGCGCGCGCATCATGAGCAGGGCCGCGACGAATATCACTGCGCTGACGGCGACGATGGCGATGTTCTTCGCCCTGTCCCTGTACATGTGCCGCATGAATGCCAGCATGACCACCGCCATCGTGGAGCCCATGATCAGCGAGAGGTAGAGCCGCGTCGCGCTGAACCGGATATGGCCGGCGCTGAACACGTTGGTGTAGGTCAGCAGGTGCATCAGCACCGTCGAGGTCAGCACCATCAGCAGGAACCTG
This sequence comes from Candidatus Limnocylindria bacterium, assembly GCA_035463055.1. Lineage (GTDB taxonomy): Bacteria > Bacillota > Clostridia > Christensenellales > Aristaeellaceae > UBA6115. The sequence goes on along the minus strand of DATHTQ010000331.1, from coordinate 986 downwards.
CCGTACTTGCCGCCGTGCCCTTCCTGGCGCTGCATGCGCCTGTGGTTCGCCTGACCCGGCCCGTGCCCGCCGTGCTCCGCATGGCCGCTGTTGTCATTGCCCCGTTCCATATTCTGCTCCTTCCGGTGATTTGCCGCATTCGGACGGTACCACGCGGATTTTACCCCGCATTCCCCAACAAATCCCAATGCAGGGTTGCCAATTTGCCATCCCTTGGGTAAAATGGTACTTTGACAGGCCGTGCGCCGGATGATCCGCGCGCCCGGGCGGCAGGAGGGGAAGATGACCTACCAGGCGGAGAAGATCAGCGGGAACCAGACGCGCATCCATTTCACCATACCGGCGGACGAGTTCGAGGCGGCGGTGCAGCAGGCCTACCTGAAGCAGCGCTCCCGCATCAACGTGCCGGGCTTCCGCAGGGGCAAGGCCCCGCGCAAGCTGATGGAAAATATGTTCGGCGCCTCCATTTTCCACGACGAGGCGTTCGACCAGCTGTTCCCCGAGGCGTATGACAAGGCCCTTGAGGAGCAGGACATCTTCGCGGTGGACCAGCCCAGCGTCGAGGTGGAGCAGATCGGCCCCGGCCAGGAGCTGAAGTTCACCGCCACGGTATACGTCAAGCCCGAGGTCACCCTGGGCGACTACAAGGGCCTCAAGGCCGTGAAGCACGTGCATCCCGTGCCGCAGGAGCAGATCGACGCCCGCATCGCGCGCGACGCCGAGAAGGTCACGCTGCACAACGACGTCACGGACCGGCCGCTCCAGATGGGCGATACCGCGGACATCGACTACCTGGGCAGCGTGGACGGCGTGCCGTTCGAGGGCGGCGAGGGCAAGGGCCACAAGCTCAGGCTGGGCAGCGGCTCGTTCATCCCCGGGTTCGAGGAGCAACTCGCCGGCATGAGGGTGGGGGACGAGAAGGAGATCACCGTCACCTTCCCCGAGGAGTACCACGAGGCCAGCCTCTCCGGGAAGCAGGCGCAGTT
>DATHTQ010000330.1:0-1686 GCA_035463055.1 Candidatus Limnocylindria bacterium | reverse complement strand
CGCAGTTCGGCCGCTGAGAAGCTGACGGACTGAAGCCGGGATGAAAACCCGGCAAGGGGAGGGCCTTTGGGCCCTCCCTTTTTTGTCCCAGGCGTTCCGGCAGGCCGGAGGGCATTTGGTGCAAGGGCACCGGTGACATACAATGATGCGGGCTGGCAGGTTTTTCAGGTCAAACGCGAGGCGGGGGGGAACATGGACGGATACGCATACCAGCGGCCCTTGGGGAAAATAGAGGACGACCCGGCGCTCAGGAACCTGCTGATCGCCGTTTTTGACCGGAGGACGAAGGAGGACGCCGTTCGTTTCGGGCTGGCGTACGGCAGGCATTTGCTGGACGTCACCGGCTTCGCGCCCTGCGTGGAAGTCGCCGCGGCGTTCGAGGCCATGCAGCGGTGGCTGGACGGGGCGGCGAGCTACCACGAGGCAAGGAACATCGCCTTCAAGGACCTGTACCGGCTTGCGCGTGAGGACGGCGACGCGGTCCGGCTGAAGTTTTACCAGGCGATGGCGCAGCTGGCGTGCATCCCGCACGTCAAGTTCCACGCGCTGTGGGCGGCGGACTTCGCGGTCGCGCTGGTCAACGCGATGCATCCGGGCAATGCGGAGGAAGTCAGGAACGAAAGGAGGACGCAGGTCGCGCTGCTGGAAGCGTCCGGCAAGGCATGACCGCCGCCGCGCGCCCGCGTCACAGGGAGCGGCCGCAAGGCAGGCCCTTCCGCCATGCGCGCCAGGAGGCCGCCGCGCACCCGGCATATCTCGTTCCCGTATATGGAAAGTGGTATAATATTCCTGCGTACAGCGATGTGTTTCCGGCTGAACGCAAGGAGAGAATGATGTTTTACGATTCGTCCATGCTGCTGCTCATCCCCGCGCTGCTGCTGGCGCTGTGGGCGCAGTCGCGCGTGAAGGCGACCTACGCCAAGTATGACAAGGTGCCCATCCGCAGCGGCATGTCCGGCGCGGAGGCCGCGTTGCGCATCCTGCGCGACCAGGGCAACGACTCCGTGACCCTCACCCGCGTCAGCGGCGCGCTGACCGACCACTATGACCCCCGAAACGAGACCCTGAGCCTGTCGGAGGGCGTATATACCCGCGCCAGCGTATCCGCGGTGGGCATCGCCGCGCACGAGGCGGGCCACGCGATGCAGAAGCGCGACGGCTACGGCCCGCTGGCGCTGCGCACGCTGGTCGTGCCCGCGGTGGGCATCGGCAGCAACCTCAGCATCCCCATCTTCATCCTAGGCCTCATCATGTCCTGGCAGCCGCTGGTGTACGCCGGCATCATCCTGTTCGGGCTGACGGTCGTGTTCTCCCTGGTCACCCTGCCGGTGGAGTTCAACGCCTCCAAGCGCGCCGTGGGAATGCTCAGCGCTGCCGGCGTGATTTCCGGGCCGGACGAGGAGAGGGGCGTGCGCGCGGTGCTCAACGCCGCCGCGCTGACCTACGTGGCCGCCGCCATCGGCGCGGTCCTGCAACTGGCCAGGCTCATCCTGCGGTCCAGGGGTATGTCGAACCGGAGGAACTGAACCTAGTGCGAAGCCGTTATTAATCTATCTATCATGCAGCGGCGCCCGCCCCGTTCCCGGGGCGGGCGCCTTCTTTCTTTAGCGAAAGAGTGTTATGGTGCCGTCAGCCAATTTTCCGCACGGGGCAGGCCTCGATGTACCCGCGCGCGCCCTGCGGCTC
>DATHTQ010000329.1:0-15208 GCA_035463055.1 Candidatus Limnocylindria bacterium | reverse complement strand
CGCGCCCATGGGCAGCGCCGAGAGCGCGAGGAGCAGCAGCAGGGCGCAGGCGCGCTTGTTCATGCCCGTGCCCTCACTTGATGCCCGAGTGGGACATCGTCTCCAGCACCGCGGACTGGGACAGCAGGAAGAACACGATGGCCGGTCTCATCAGGACCAGCGCCACCGCGGCCCCGGCCCCCGCGCGGGCGATGCCCGCGGAGGCGATTTGGCGCAGCATGACCGGCAGCACCTTCATGCTCTCGTCATAGATGTAGGTGACGACGGAGTTGTTCCACAGCCCCTGGAACGTGAAGATGCCCAGCGTCAGCCACGCGGGCTTGATCATCGGCATGACCACGCGGAAGAACAGGCTGAGCTCCGTCGCGCCGTCGATGCGCGCGGCCTCCAGCAGGCTGTCGGGGACGCTGGTGAGCAGGAACTGGCGCACCAGGAACACGCCGAAGGAGCCGGACATCGCGGGCAGCAGGATGGACCAGTAGGTGTTGATGAGGCCCAGGGACGAGATGATGATGTACTGCGGGATGGCCGTGACCTCGCTGCGGAACAGGATGGCCCACACGACGATGACGTTGAACACGGTGAGCCAGCGGCTCTTGTACTTGGCCAGCGCGAACGCGCACAGCGACGCGATGAGGATGTAGCCCACGGTGCCCACGGCGGAGATGAACACGCTGTTGAACAGGTATCGCTCGAACGGCACCCACATGTCCATCGCCAGGCGCGCCATCGTCGTGAAGTTCTCGGTCGTGGGGTTCTGCACGAAGAAGCGCGGCGGATAGAGGAACAGCTCGCTCGCGGGCTTGAACGCGGTGATGACCGTGTAGACCAGGGGCAGCGCCATGAACAGGCTCATGAACCCCAGGAACACGAACACCGTGAAGTTGCCGCCGCGCGAACGGCTCACGCGTTTCCTTTTGGCCTTCAGCCGCACCGCCGTGCCGCTCATGCCCCGTCCTCCCGGCCCATGCGCCGCAGCGTGCCGCGCACCACCGACCAGAACAGCAGCATCAGGAAGAACAGCACGACCGCGATGGCCGACGCGTAGCCCATCTCGAAGCGGATGGCGCCGTAGTCGAGGATGTGCAGGATGACCGTGTGCGTCGCGTAGTCGGTCGAGGGGAACCCGGTCAGGCTCATTGCCTCGTAGCCCACCGCGAACGACGCGCTGATCTGCATGACCGCGCCGAAGAGCAATTGGGGCACCATCTGCGGCAGCGTGATGTACCAGAGCTCCTGGAAGCGGTTCCTGACCCCGTCCACCGCGCCCGCCTCGTAGAGGCTGCGGTCCATGGACTGCAGGCCCGCCACGAACGCCAGGAAGCCCACGGACATGGACAGCCACAGGATGACCACGACGACCACGCCCATGGAGTAGTTCGGGTCGCTGAGCCACTGGATGCTGTCGCGCACCAAACCCGTGCGCAGCAGCGTGGAGTTGAGCAGCCCCACCGCGTCGTCGGAGAAGATGTAGGTCCAGATGAAGTAGACGTTGCCCGCCAGCGACGGCGCGTAGAACAGGAACGTCAGCGCGGTGCGCAGGCCGCGCCTGAAGTCGGTGATGAACCAGGCGAACAGGAACGACAGGAAGTAGCTGACCGGGCCGGTGAGCAGCGCGAAGGTGAACGTGTTGCGCAGCGCCGTGAGGAACACGTCGTCCTCCAGCAGCAGGCGGACGTAGTTGTCCATGCCGATGAACACCGGCGCCTGGAGCATGTTGAAGTACGTGAAGGACAGCACGACCGACGCGGCGATGGGCAGCAGCGTGAACGTGAAGAACAGGATGGCGAACGGCAGCGTGAACAGCACCGAGCTGAGCCGGTGGGTGCGGCCGTCCAGCCGCTCCAGGAGCCGGGGCTGGCCCCGCGCCGGAAGCGCCATGCGGGTCATCGGGCGAACTCCTCCCACTTGCGCTGGATTTCCTTGTTGATTTCCTTGTTGTAGCGGTTGAGCACCTCGCGCGGCGTCCGGTTGTTGTAGACGACGGCGCGGAAGGCGAACGTGAGGTTGCGGTTGGTGATGTAGTTGCCGGGCAGCTGGGGGATGTCGTCCACGTCGTCCCACTGGGTGAGCAGCGCTTCCTGCTGCTCGCCCGTCCAGCGTATGCGCAGGAACGCCTCGCGGTTGGCGGTGGGCCAGCGGGCGGCGGAGCCCATGAGGCTCTCCAGCGCGAGGGCGAACTGGGCCTGCACGGGCGTGCTGGTCCACCACTGGATGAAGCGGAACGCCTCGTCCGGCATCCGGGTGGCCGCGAGGATGATGGCGCCGGTGCCCGTCGCGCCCTCGGAGCGGTCGACGGACCCGTCCCCGCGCGGGGTGCCGGGGATGGGCGCCAGCTTCCACAGGCCGCTGAGCTCCGGCGCGGCGGAGGCCAGGAGGTTAGCGGCGGTGTAGGGGGCGATGGCCAGCGGCATCTCGCCGGTGCGGAAGCGGGAGAAGAAGTCATATTGGATGGGAAGCGAGTACTTGGTGTACAGCTCCGTCCACGCCTTGAAGGCGTCCAGCGCCTCCTTTTCCTCGAAGGTGGTGCGGTCCAGGGTGTCCGTGTAGAAGTTGAGGCCGCGCTGGAACAGCTGCGCCTGGAAGCCCGAGGTGTTGTTGTTGGTGACCGTGGGCGCGGGGATGCCCAATTGCATCCCCTGCTTCTGCAGCACCGGCACCAGCGCGCGCAGTTCCTCCCAGGTGGCGGGGACCTGGAGGCCCATCTCGGCGAAGATGTCGGCGCGGTAGAAGATCATGTCGAAGTTCTGGGTCTCGGGCAGCGCGTACAGCCCGCCGCGGTAGCGGTAGGGGACCAGCGCGCTTTCGTGGAAGCGCGACAGGACGCCCTCTTCCTGCGCGTAGGGGGCCAGGTCCAGCAGCGCGCCGCGCATCGCGAGGTTGACCGGCAGCTCCTTGTAGACGGTCAGCGCCACGTCCGGCCCCTTGCCGCCCAGCGTCGCCTGCATCAGGGTGGACGAGCCGTCGATGAGGCTGAGGTTCACGGGGATGCCGTACTCGCCCACGAACTGCTGGTCGATAAGCTCCTTGAGCACGCGGGTCTGGTCGCGCCCGGAGGAGATGCCGGTGGCGCCCAAATCCGACGCGCTGACCCAGACCTGCAGCGGCTTGCCCGACGCCGGCCCGTAGATGTCGCCCACCGCGTTGTAGTTCTCGGTGAACGAGCCGACGAACCCGCGCCAGCGGAACGCGATGCGCTCCGCGAGGCCGGGCGTGCGGGCGGAGCGGGGCGAGTCCTTGCCCGAAAGCACGAGCCAGTCCAATTGCAGGGGCTGCTCGCGCATGTACAGGACCCAGGACGACAGGCCCGACAGGTTGCCCTTGTAGCTCTCCAGCCGGGCGGGGATGAGGTCCGGCCGCTGGATGAAGCTGTCCAGCTGCACCGCGGCCTGCTTGAGAAGCGACGCCTCGCTGCCGGCCCCGGCGTAGGCGGCCATTTCCTCGTGCTCCGCGCGCAGCTGCGCGGCCATGCCGGCCAGCTCGTCCAGAAGCCCGGGGATCTTGCGGTCGAGGTGGAAGTCGCGGTTGAGGTCGATGGTGATGCGCGTGCCGTCGGCGTTGTCGCCGGTGATGACGATGATGCGGCGGTACAGCGCGTTCATGCGGGAAAGCAGGTCCTCCAGGCGGCGCAGCGGGCCCGCGTTCGCCCCGGGGGCGACCTCCAGCCGTATCTCGTGGCTGCCCTTAGTGAGGTACAGCGCGTAGGGCACGCCCTGTGGGTCCAGGAACGTCCAGTCCTGCCACGCAACGGCGTAGGGGACGGAGAGGGACTTCGCCTCCTCGAAGGGCACTTTCCCGTCCAGGTACAGCCTGCGCACCGCCGGCATGCCGCGCACGAAGTCGTTGAGCGCGCGGAACCCGAAGGTGTACCAACCGTCCCCCGGGACCTCCATGCCCCAGGATATCCATTCGCCCTGCTGCTTCCAGCTGTAGCCGCCGATGGTGTTCAGGCGCGTCTTGACCGGGTCGGACGGCATCAGCGACGCGTCCCCCCGCGCCGCCAGCGCATAGATGACCTCGGAGTTGCGCCTCCCCGCCTCCTCTGCCTGGACGAGGACCTCGCCCTGGGTCACGGCGTCCGGGAAGGCGGCCGCGTACTCCGCATAGGAGGGCAGCGCCTCGGGGGGCACGAAGCGCAGGGCGGAGACGGCGACGGCCTCCGCCAGCAGCGTGAGGCGCACCTCGTTGCTGCCCTCCTTCAAGTGGAACAGGAAGGGGTCGGGGTAGTGGTTGTTCGCGTCCTGCAGGCGCACGGTCTGCCATTCCTGCGCCTCCAGCATCCCCGGGCGCACGTCGTGCCCGCGGCTGTCGTGGGTGATGGGGCCTTCCGCCTCGAACAGGCGGCGGAGCACCAGGCGCTCCGCCTGGGCGAAGGGGACCTCGCCGTTGAGCGTGAGCTGCAGCTCGACGTTGCCGCGCCGTGCGGGGAGCGGCAGGTAGGTCATCTCGATCTGGTACAGCCCCTCGCGCGGGGCGGTGACGGCCAGCTCCGCCGCGTCGCCGGGGCGCGTGAGCTCCACCGCGCCCGCGCCCGGCAGAACGGCGTCCAGGGCCTCCCCCGAGTGCGGGGAAGGCCGGCTGTTCAGGTACCCTTCATACGGCTGTGCCTCGCCGGCCGCGGGGGCGTGGAGCCCCAGCGTAGCCAGGATGAGCAGGCAGGCAAGGAGCCGTTTCCAATCGAGCATTCGACCTCGGTTTCTCCGGTAAAATATAGAGGATAAACGTTTCGACCAATGTGAGTATAAAAGGGGTGCGCCCCGCTGTCAAGGGAACTTGTGCCCCCGTTTTCGTACGCCAGGCAGTTGACAGCGCCGCCGCCCGCGGGTATGATGTGGCTGAAGAAATCCCAAATCCCGCCGGCACTGAGTTTCGCGTCCCCGAATGGTTAAGCGTTTCACCTGCGCTGCGCCGGACCATGCCCTCCGGAAAATGCTGTATCCTGTAAAGCCGCCGCGGCGCCCCGCCCGGCCCAGTGACGCCTTGATGCACGCACAGTGCATTAATATGTGAAAGGAGCGACCCCATGAAAAAAAGCCTCGCTATCCTGCTGGCACTCCTGATGCTCACCGCGTCTTTCTCCGCCCTTGCGGAGACGTATGCGATGAACGAGGAGAACTTCACCTCCGAGCAGGGCCCGGTGTGGTTCTACCGCTACTATACCGGGGAGACCGACGAGATCCTGGACCTCAACCTGACCCCCGAATGGGGCGACAACTGGCAGTTCTCCGAGAACCCCAACGCCGACAGCGTGTACCACTCCCTCTTTGAGTGGGACGGCATCCACGCGATGGCGGGCACCTGGCTGGGCTTCCCGGTCGACATGCTGCTCGTGTTCGTGGCGCCCAAGGACGGAAAGGCCACCATCGAGCCGATGAGCTTCCTCATCAAGGATGACGGCAGCGGCAACGAGTACCAGCCCTACCTGGTCCAGATCCAGCACGTGTCCGGCGACAGCGAGCCCGTGAACCTGCTGGGAGATGGCGAGGAGTTCGTGCTCACCCCCTACGAGACCGAGGCCATCGAGGTGGACCTCAAGGCCGGCGACGAGCTGCGCTTCGTGGTCCGCGCCCCCGACCAGGGCGGCGCCGCGGTCAGCGTGCAGCCCACGGTCACCTACGCGGAGTAAGGACCCCTTTCTCCGGGGCAGGCCCAGGCCGCCAGGACGTTGTCCTGGCGGTTCTTCTTTTTGCGGGGTCCTGGATGTGGCGCCGGCTTTCCGCCCCTCCGTTTGCCCGCCCGAAATTGCGCCCTTTCGCTTTGGTGGTACATTCCTAATGACGCGTCAGCGATGCGTCGTGCGGACAACAAAGCGAGGAGGATAATTTCTTGAAGAAACGCTTGTCCCTCATCGCCGCAATCCTGGCGCTGGCCCTCGCCCTTGCGGCGGTTGGAAGCGCGGAGGTCGTGACGATCGAGGAAGGGCTGCGCGGCAGCCACGTTCGCCAGGTGCAGGCGCGCCTGAGCCAGCTTGGGTTCTACACCGGGCAAATCGACGGCATCTTCGGCGAACTGACGCTGGAGGCGGTCCGCGCGTTCCAGCGGATGAACGGGCTGGAACCCGACGGCGTGATCGGGCCTGACACCGCCGCGCGGCTGTACGCCCTGGAGGCGCTCAACAGTGAGGGCGCGGTACACCCCGACGTCTTCGAGATCCGCGTCGGGTACGGCTACAACGGCCCCGTGGTCGTCGTCATCCAGGAGCACCTGACGGAACTCGGGTTCTACCAGGCGGAGGTGGACGGGCTGTTCGGCTCCGCGACCCGCCAGGCGGTGCGGGACTTCCAGGTCGCCAACGGCCTGCAGGAGGACGGCATCGTGGGCCCCGACACATGGAGCGTGATGTTCAGCGACGTGATCGTCAGCCAGGCCAACGACCCGGCCTTCACCGTGCTGCCGCCCTCGGAGCTGCCCCCGGTGACCCAGCCCGCGGTCCCGGCCGAACCGACCCAGGCGCCCACCGAGCGGCCCATCCTGCTGGACGGCGGCGCGCAGGGCGAGCTGGTGCTCTACGTCCAGCAGCGCCTCGCGCAGCTGGGCTACTACGCCGGCGAGCCTGACGGGCGCTACGGGGAGACGACCGAGCAGGCCGTCCTCCTGTTCCAGGCGGCCAACAACCTCCAGATCGACGGCATCGTGGGGCCCCAGACCTGGGCGGCCCTGCAGGACGTGAACGCGGTCCCCAACCCGGCGCTCGCGCCTACCGCGGCCCCGTAACCAGAGAAGACACATCCCAATAGTTGAAGGGCTGCCCGGAATGCGGCAGCCCTTTCCCATTTTTGTATGGTAGAATGGCCGCATGACGGAGACACAGAGGATCCTGGCCCTGGACATCGGGGGGACCCACACCCGCATGGGCATGGTCGCCCGCGGCGGCTCGGTGTCCGCGTTCCGGCGCTTCCCCAGCGCGCGGTGGAACGCGGGCGACGCGCTTTCGAACCTGGGCGCGCTGCTGGAAAACTACCTCGCGGAGGAAGCGCCCGGTGGCGCCGCCGCGGTCTCACTGGGCTTCCCCTCCGCGGTGGACAAGTCCCGCCGCGTGCTGGTCAACACGCCCACCATCCCGCAGCTGGACGGCGTGGCCGCGGCGGACGCGCTGGAGCGGCGGCTGGGCGTGCGGGTGTTCCTCGACCGCGACGTCGTCATGCTCTACGAGCACGCGGCGCGCGCGCTGGGGCTGCCGCCAAGCGGGCTTACGGCGTGCTTCTTCATCGGCACCGGCATCGGCAACCTCATCGTGCTGGACGGCGAGCCGCTGACCGGCGCGCGCGGCGTGGCGGGCGAGCTGGGCCATATCCCGCTGCACGGGAAGGCCGGCCGCTGCGGGTGCGGGAAGACGGGCTGCGCGGAGCTGTACGCCGCGGGGCACGCGCTGGTGCGCATCCGGGAGGAGCACTTCACCGGCGAGCGCCCCGACGACCTGTTCTCGCAGCATGCCGACCACCCGGCGGTGCGGGAGTACGTGGACGCGCTTGCCGAGGTGCTGGCGGTGGAACTGGTCATCCTCGACCCGGACCGCGCGGTGCTGGGCGGCGGGGTCGTGGGCATGCCGGGGTTCCCCATGGATGCGCTGAAAGGCGGAGTGCTTCGCCGCCTGCGCGGGGACGCCTCGGGCATGGGGTGGCACATCGCGCCGCAGGCCGACGACGCCGGGGTCGCCGGCGCCGGGCTGTATGGCTTCAGGATACTGGACAAGGAGAATTCGTGATGGACAGGATCGTATCCGCGTCGATGATGTGCGCGGACCTGCTCGACCTGCGCAGGGGCATCAGGGAATTGGAGGAAGTGGGGACGGACTGGCTCCACTGCGACGTGATGGACGGGCACTTCGTCCCCAACTGGATGATGTTCCCGGACCTGGTCAACGCGCTGGCGGAGGAGACGCGGCTGCCGCTGGACGTGCACCTGATGGTGGACGACCCGCTGTTCCTGCTGCCGCGCCTGAAGCTGCGCCCGGGGGACGTGGTGACCGTGAGCCTGGAGAGCACCGTCCACGCGCAGCGCGCGCTGGCCGCGGTGCGGGACACCGGGGCGACGCCCGGGCTCGCGCTCAACCCCGGCACGCCGCTGTCGGCCATGGAGGAGCTGCTGCCGGACTTCTCGCTGCTGCTGCTGATGACCGTGAACCCGGGCTACGCGGGCCAGAGGATGGTGCCCCAGAGCATCGCGAAGATCGAACGCGCCCGCGCGATGCTCGACGCCGCGGGCTTCCCCGGGACACGCATCGAGGCGGACGGCAACTGCAGCTTCGCCAACGTCCCCCTGATGGTGCAGGCCGGGGCGGACGTCATCGTCGCCGGGACCAGCAGCCTGTTCATGCAGGGGCTGACGCTGAAGGAAGGCATGGAACGGCTGCGCCGGGCGATGGCGTAACGCCGCCGTAAAGCAAAACAGCAAGAAGAGGCTGCGGGGCGTTCGCCCCGCAGCCTCTTTCATGACGGGCGTGCGTGTCACCCGTTCCCGGCCCTGTCCTTCAGCCACACGGCCATGGCGCCGGGCCCCCGGTTGTCCCAGGCGAAGTAGGGGATGAGGCGCCGTCCCCAGACGTCAAGGGCCACGCGGACCGCCTCGGGCATGAGCGCGCTGGTATCCGGTTCCTTGCCTGGCGCGCCGTCCTCCCGGTGCGGATGGGCGAAGAACTCCGCGCCCGGTATGCGCCGCGGCCCTTCCGCGCGCAGGTCCGCCTCGGCGTGGAAGTACTCGCGCACGAACCCGGGGTTGTCCGCCTCCTCGGCGCAGTACACCACCGGGCCCCGCGCGACGGCGGCGCGGCCCCGGTTCTCCAGCACCCGCTCGTCGTCGCGCAGGATGCGCACGGGCAGTTCCATCGCCAGGCGGACCTCGTCGCCGCTGTTCGCGGGCACTTCGACGTACCCCTTTCGCGGGGAGGCGTGGACGCGCTCCCCGTTGCGGTACAGGTCCCAGGAGCCGCACCATCCGGGGATGCGGATGCGCAGGGCCCTGCACGCGCCCGCGTCCGGGATGCGGACGGCCACGGCGCCGTCCCAGGGGTATTCCGTGGCGATTTCCACGCGCGTCGTCCCTCCCGCCAGCGGGATCTCGGACCTGGAGGCGAGGAACTGGTTGACGACCAGCGTGTCCCCGTCCGCCGCGAAGGCGTAGCCGCCCACCGAGGGGATGAACCGCACGAGGTTGGTCGGGCAGCACGAGCAGTCGTACCACGGCTGGCGGCGGTGGACGCCGACCGAGGACAGCGGGTTCTCGTAGAAGAACAGCGTCCCGTCCAGGGAGATGCCCGAGAGGATGCCGTTGTACAGCTCGGTCTCGACGAGGTCCGCGTACTTCGCGTCCCCCTCCATGAGGCACATCCGCTGGTTCCACAGCGCCATGCCGATGGCGGCGCAGGTCTCGCAGTAGGCGGTCAGGTTGGGCTTGTGGAAGTCGCGGGTGAACCCCTCGTGCCCCGCCTCCTGGCCGATGCCGCCGGTCACGTAGAGGTTGGCGGGCACGACGTTGTCCCACAGGCGCAGAAGCGGCGCGCGCAGGGTCTCGTCCCCCCGCGCCATCGCGACGTCCGCCATCGCGCTGTAGTAGTACATCGCCCGCACCGCGTGGCCGACGACTTTTTCCAGCTCCTCCGCCGGGACGTCGTCCTGCACGTAGTCGGACTGGAACCCTATGCGCTCGAACGCGGCGGACTCCAGGTGCCCGCGGCCGCGCTCCAGGAGGAGCCAGCGCGCGAAGTCGAGGAACTCCTGCCTGCCGGTCAGGCGCCACAGGCGCACCAGCGCGAGCTCCGGCTCCTGGTGGCCCACGACCCAGTGGCGCTTATCGGGGCCGAACAGGGACATCATGTGCTCCGCCGCCCGGACGGCGCCGTCCAGGAACGCGCGCTTGCCCGTCGCCTGGAAGTACGCCACGGCGGCCTCGATCATGTGGCCGATGCAGTAGTCCTCGTGCTTGGCCATGTCGGTCCAGCGCTCGCCGGGCGCGGTCAGGGTGTAGAACGTGTTGACGTACCCGTCCTCCCACTGCGCGGCGAGGATGTCGGAGATGATGCCGTCCGCGCGCGCCTCCAGCGCCGGGTCCCTTTCGTGCATGAGGACGTAGGCGATGCCCTCCAGCACCTTGTACACGTCGCTGTCGTTGTAGTAGCGGCCTTCGAAGGGACCCTCCTCCAGGCCCGCGGCGCGGCGGAAGTTGGCGAGGCGCCCGGTCTTTTCGCACTGCTCCAGGCAGACGCGCACGGTGTTGCCGCGCACCGCGTCCACGCGGGCGCGCCAGAACCCGGAGATGTCGTGCACGTGGTCGAACGTCACGGGCTCCCAGTTCGCAAAAGCCATTGGTGCCTCCTTGTCTTCGCCCATCGGCAGTCACGTTTCCCAGGGATGTTCGCGCGGCAGGCGCTCCCGCGCCTGGGGGTACGGCCCAAAGGGAAGGTGCGGCTCGTCCTGGTACCAGTAGGCGGTTGAGCAGTATTCGTTGGACAGCTTGTTGGCGTGCCCGTGCTCGATGGAGAAGCGAAGCGACGTTTCGAACCGGATGGGGTCGAGGACGTGCAGGCGGTACATCGCGTTCTTGCCGCCGAACGCGAACCCCGCCTTGTCCCCGCTGTACACCGTAAGCCCGCTGCTGGGGCTGAAGTACTCCTGCCTGGGGCAGAAGGCGGTGTTGAAGTAGTCCTCGGTGCCGGTGCCGTGCAGGCGCGGCGGCCACGCCTCGCCGTCGATGAAGAACATGTCGTCCCCCTCGCCGTACCAGTCGTTGGCCTGGCGCTCGAAGACGTCGATGCCCAGGTTGCACCCGACGTACGCGCCCCGGCCCTTCGCCTCCAGCACGAGGTAGTTGTCCTTCCCGTCCAGGTTCTTCACCGTCCACGCCTTGGGCATGAACGCGGGCTCTCCGGGGACGTCCGCCTTCTCCCGGTCCAGGAAGCCCGGCTCCCTGGGCGCCCAGCCCATCGTGTCCTTCTCCTGGCGGAACATCGCGTGGAAGCGGCCCGCGTCCGGGGGCAGCGCCATCTCCTCATAGTCCACGTAGTAGTACAGGCGGCAGGGGGAATCGCACTCGTTGTGCAGCGTGACGCGCGCATGTGCGGCGAAGGGCATCGGGAAAAAGCAGTTGAACCCGCGGCCGTCCTGCGGGTTCATCGCCAGCGCCGCGCTGTGGTACGCCCTGCGCAGGCCGAAGGCGACGCCGAAAAAGTCCCCCAGAGGCGCCTGGACGCTGGGCTCCTCCTCGCCGTCCCAGTACATCCGCAGGGTCAGCTTGCGCAGGTGGTGGGCCTCCTCCTTCCCGTCCACGCCGGAGACCCAGCAGGTCATCCAGATGTGGCGGATGATGCCGCTGCCGGGGAAGTCCATGAGCGTGTGGGTCTCCCCCGGCGGGATGTCCGCCCAGTCGTGGTTGCCGCCGGAGCGGTCATAGCTGGAAAACCGCCCCGTCCTGCCGCCGCCCAGGACGTACAGGCCGCGCATCGCGCCGTGCTCCATGCCACCCTCCTTTCACGTGCAGTGTATCACTCCTGCCGCAGCCAACGCAGCATGTTCTTAAGCAGCGTAAACGCGAGCGGGTTCTGCGAAGCCAGCCAGGGCGACTCGCCCAGGCCGCCGCCGAAGCGCAGCGTGGACGCCGCGCACAGGCCGTCCCCGAGGCGGAACGCGCAGACATAGTCCGATGCCTCCCACTTCCGCATGTCGTAGCGCCGCAGGACCGGGGCGACGTCCCGCGCGCCGATGCCCTCCAGCGCCTTGCTGTCGATGGAATGGTCCGCGGTCATCCCCAGCCACCGCAGGCTGTCGTACCACGTCTCCTTGCGGATTCCGTCCAGGATGGGGTGGGGGAACATCCTCAGCATCGCCTCCCGCCACATCGGCCCGGGGCGCGTGGGGAGCAGGCCGCCCGAGGGCTGCAGGACGACGGCCCTGCCGCCGCCTTCGACGAAGCGGCGGACGTCGTCCGTGAACGCAGAGGCGAGCAGCGTCTCGTTCCCTAATGAAGGTATCTCCGCCTCCCGGACGGGCCGCGCGCCCGGCAGCGCCGGGAGCAGCGGGGCGAACTGCCCGCAGGGGTCGAACACGCGGGGGAGGAGCGTGTTTGCAGTGCTGGGGTAGGTGAACAGGGGCCAGTCGTTCTCGCACAGGGTCTCCCCGTCCCGAACGAGGCGGACCTCCAGCGTCAGCGTCTCCGGCTGCATTGACTCCGGCAGCGTGATTTCCAGCGCGGCGGCCTCGGCCAGCGCGGCGTTGGGCAAGGCGCGCTCAATGGGGATTTCCCGCTCAAGAACGGGGATTTCCCCAAGCAGAAGCCGCCAGCGAAGCGCGGCCCCCTCGACGTCCTTTCCCGAATGGTTGGACAGCAGGATGCGCGTGAAGCACACGCCGCCGGAGGGGAAATTGAAGCGCTCGGGGTACAGCACCCGGTCTGCCCCTACCCATATGCGGCTGAGGCATGGCGCCTGGACCAGCACCATGTCGCCGTTGAATTTGCGGAATTCCAGCGGCGGGAACTTGGGCCGGCCAAGGTCGTCCAGCATCCCGCTGGTGGCGATGGGAACGTCACGGATGGAGGTGACGTTGTACCCGCCTACCTCCGGGAACGAGCGGGTGGTTTCCAGCTGCAGCTTGCGGTGGGTCATGGCGTGGTCCAGCGACAGGGCCAGCGCTTCCGGGTAGTCCCGCCGCAGCCCGCTTTCCTCCATCGCCGCGTCGTGGCGGCCCAGGAAGAAGTCCGGCTTGAGCAGCGAGATGGGGTTCCTTTCGGGGTCGTCCCGCTCCCACGCGAGGGTTTCCGCGCCCCTTTCCCGGCGCACCTCCTTCAGGTCGCGCAGGGTGTCGCTGTCGGCGAACTCGCCGAACAGCCAGGGCATCCGGGTCCTGTATCCCGGCGTGAAGCGTCCGATGAGCTGCCCCAGGTGGACCGGCTCGGCGTAGAAATGGTAGTCGTAGTAGTCCGCGAACTCCACGTTCAGCCCGCCGTAGCACTCGCCGGAGCCGGAGTTGTCCCGCACCGGCAGGCCCGTTTCTCGCTTCGCGAGATCGTACATATCCGACAGCACCGCCGGGCCCACCGTGTCGTTGAGTTCGCACCCCAGGGAAACCATGCACACGCTCGGGTGCCCGCGCAGATGGCGCAGGATGCGGGGGTACTCCCTGCGGATCCTGGCTTCCAGCTCCGGGCCCGCCTCGGGCAGCCACAGGGGCAGCTCGACCCAGCAGAACACGCCCAGCTCGTCCATCGCGTCCAGCATGGCCTTGCGGGGGACGTAGAGGCAGTGCTTGACGGCGTTGAAGCCGTATTCGCGCATCAGCATCAGCTCCCCGCGCGCTTCTCCGAATCCGGGGCTGGGGATGATGCGGGCGTCGTCGTACCCCCAGTGCAGGATGCCGCGCGGGTACACGGGCAGGCCGCTGACCAGCAGTTGGCTTCCCTGCGTAGTGACGTCCCGGAACCCAAGCCTGCCTTCCTCCGTGTGCCTGCTGCCTTCCAGGTGCAGCTCCAGGCTGTAGGAATACAGCACGGGGCTGCCGACCGCCCATGGCGCCGGGTTTTCGAGTCGGAAGGGGAACTCCGCTTCCTGGACGCCGGCTTCGACCGCGATTGCGCCCTCCGCCTCCGAGACGACGGCGCCGGATGGGTCGCGGACCGTCAGCGTGTACCCCAGCAGGCCGGGGACGAGTGCCTCGACCGTGGCCCCGGCCTTTCCCGCGCCGTCCGGCGTCCCCTCGCAGAAGTGGGCGTGGACGAACAGCGCGTCGTCCTCGAGCAGCTCCGCGTCGTCCCATATGCCGTTGAACGTGGTCAGCACGTCCGGCAGGAACCCCGACAGCACGGCGCGCACCGGGAATGCGTCCCCCGCGCGGTACCCGGGCTTGGTGACCGTGAGGGTGAGGCGGTTCTCCCCCGCGCGGACGGCGCCGCCGCAGTCCAGCACGAAGGCGTCCCACATGCCCTCGTGGCTGCCGATGGGGACGCCGTTGAGGCTGGCCTCACAGAAGTAGCTGACCCCGCGAAACCTGAGCCGCGCGGGCGCGCCGGACGCGGTGAACGCGGTTTCGTACACGACGGGGCCGGGGTCCGCCCACAGGTCCGTCACCTGCTCGATGCACCCGGGCACGTCTGCCCGCACGGCCCTGCCGCCCGGCAGGCGCGCGTCCCAGGTCCCGTTCAATGAGCGTACGTTCATGCTCTCCCCTAGGCAAGTCTTGGCCTGCTGTCGGCAGGAATGCGGGCGCGGGTGCGCAAAATCCCCACGCGTGGGTAAGATAGATTCGGACGGGTACGGAACCGAGCGTGGTCCTTCCCGGGTTATACGCCGCGCCCCTCCACGGGGCGCCTCCGGCATCCACATGGATGATACCCGGGGCACGGGGCGCGCGGACGGAAGGGGACGCCGGGGCCGGCTGCTTCACTTTATCGGAAGGGACGCAAGCGGATGACGAGCGCCACCCCACGGCAGGCCCCCCTGGACCGCAAGCGGCCCGGCCGGTTCGCCAGGGAGTTCAACCGGGCCAAGTACGTCTACCTGATGTTCCTTCCCGTAGCCATATATTACGTCATTTTCGCCTACCTGCCCATGTACGGCATCATCATCGCCTTCCAGGACTACAAGCCGGGCATGGACTTCTTCGCGGGGGCGAACTTCATCGGCCTTAAGAACTTCAACGAGCTGTTCAACAGCCCGATGTTCCCCAAGCTCATCCGCAACACGCTGATGCTCAACCTGTGGGAGCTGGCCATCGGCTTCCCCGCGCCCATCATCCTGGCCCTGATGCTCAACGAGGTGCGCTCCCGCAAGTTCAAGCGGTCGGTGCAGACGATATCCTACCTGCCGCACTTCATCGCGCTGGTGGTCGTCATCGGCATCCTCAAGGACGTGCTGTCCAGCGAGGGGCTGTTCAACACCATCCGCAGGTTCTTCCACGTCAACGTGTGGGGCAACAACCCCGGCACGTTCCGGCCCATCCTCTACCTCAACGTGCCGCGGTTCTTCCGGCCCATCTACACGCTCTCCGGCGTGTGGCAGGGCGTGGGCTGGGGCTCCATCCTCTACCTGTCCACGCTGACCTCCATCGACCCGGAGCTCTACGAGGCCGCGGAGATGGACGGCGCAGGCCGGTTCCGCAAGATCTGGTCCATCACGCTGCCCGGCATCTCGCCGACGATCATCATCATGCTGATCTTCGCGGTCGGCGGCCTGATGGCGTCGGGCTTCGAGAAGCTCATCCTGCTGTACCAGCCGCTGACCTAC
>DATHTQ010000328.1:0-2087 GCA_035463055.1 Candidatus Limnocylindria bacterium | reverse complement strand
CGGAACGCAAACAGCCATTGAAACAGAAAGCCGCCCATGTCCGGCGGCGGCGCGCGACGCGCGGAAAGGAAGCCTATGGAGACCATGACCATCCACGTGAAGGGGATGTCCTGCCAGCACTGCGTCCGCGCGGTGTCCGGCGCGCTGTCCGGCCTGCCGGGCGTCGAGGGGCCGCACGTGAGCCTGGAGGAGGGCACCGCGACCTTCCGCTGGGACCCGCAGCGCGTCACCATCGCGCAGGTGAAGGAGGCGGTGGAGGACCAGGGGTACGAGGTGGAGGCGCAGGCGTAGCCGCGGGCCGTCCCGGGCGCATCCCAACGCATTTCCCGGGGGAAAGCCTCCCGCGCCTGCTGCCCCGTCCCGTCATCCCCCCATCCCAAAACAAGGACCCCGCGCGGCACGGCGTGTGCGGCGCGGGGTTCCATGATGTTTCAGCCAGGAACGGGAAACGGCGCGCCCCCCGGCGCGCGACCCGGTATGCACAAAGCCTTATGGCAGCGCGCGCACCTGCATGGACCCTGTCTTGCGCGCGTGCGCCCGCAGCGGGATGGGCCTGGAGGACGCCGGATGGGGGTGGAACCGCGCGGTCAGCGCGTCCCGCAGCACGCGGGAGACGTCGTAGCCGCGCGTGCGGGCCATCTCCGCCATCCACCGGGGCATCGTGACGCTGCGGCACAGGGGCCGCGGCTCGGTGGCCCTGCGGAAAGCGGAGGTGTCCACGCTCACCAGCATGACCGAATCGCCCTCCCGCGCGAAGACGTCGCCGCCGGGCGTCGGGACGGGCATGCCCTCGCGGCCGTCCTCCAGGTCCAGCAGGCACTGGGACAGCTCGTCGTGCGCGTTGGCGTAGGCTTCCTCCCAGTTCGCCCCGCCCGCCACGCAGGCGGGCACGTCCGGGAACGTCACCAGGAAGCCGCCGTCCGCCTGCGCCTGCAGGACGATGGGGTACATCCTCTTCATTTGTCGCCTTTCCCCAATACGGAGCCAATGCAGGGGTCCGCCGGGGGCCGCCCATGGGGCTCGCGGCCGGGGCGTTCCGGGGCGCCTCTGCGCGCCCGGTTCCTGCGCGGTACGTCAAAACGGGATTCCCGAAGCCGCCTCTTCCTCCGGCGGACGCATTTCCATCTTTCCGGAGGGAATATACCACAAACCGGGGGAAGCGCAAAGGGCGGGGGTATGCGGGGGAATCCCCGCGCGCCCTACTGCGCCGCGGGCTTGCCGCTGCCCTTCATCATGCGGCGCATCATCGCGTCCACCAGCGCGCCGAACGCGCGCTTGTGCGGGCCCATCCCCACCCCGGTGTAATAGGGGGACTCCGTCCATCCCCGGTCCGCATAATAGGCGCGGTCTGCGGACAGGGCCTCGTCGCTGTACTTCATGGAGGAACGGGTCATGCGGAAGATGGCGAGACGGAAGAAGGACGGGCTTTTCTCCTTGAAGTCCAGCACGCTGCCGGAGAACCGCGCCGCCGCCCGCTCCAGGGCCGTTTTGTTCTTTTTCAGCACCGCGTCCGCCAGCGCGCTTTTCGCGTAGAGCCCGCCGCTGACCACCGCGCCCTTGACCGGCGTGCAGCCCCAGAACGCCATGAGGCTGTCCACATATTTTACGACCTGCTTCCCGCCGTATACGCCCTGCACCGCGACGGCGAGCGACGGCTTGCCGAACAGGCGCGGGCGGTGGAACACGTAGGCCAGCCGGTCGTACAGGATCTTCAGCGGCACGGGCACCTGCAGCGAATAGACGGGCGTGACGGTCACGATGCCGTCGGCGCCCAGCATCCTGTCCAGGATGGCGTTCGCGGCGTCCTCGCGGAAGCGGCAGGAGCCCTCCCCCCGCTCCAGGCACACCGCGCACCCGCGGCAGGGCGAAACCTGCTCGTCCCGCAGGGTGACGCGCTCGCACTCCATCCGCCCCGTGGCGAGCAGCAGGGCGGTCACCTCGTCGGCGGCCTTCGTCGTCCAGGCGGGCTTCAGCCCCGCGTCGATCACCAGTATCCGCTTCATCCGGCCTCCCGGCCCGGGGCATGCCCGGGCGCTTTCATACATGATGGGCCTGTGGGGCCCCGTGGCATGGTGTTCCGTGAGAAT
>DATHTQ010000327.1:0-2320 GCA_035463055.1 Candidatus Limnocylindria bacterium | reverse complement strand
TCACCGACAACCCGCTGCGCCCCGGCTCCGCGGCCGCCGTGCTGCCCGCCGGGTCGGACGTGACCGTGCTGGCGACGCTGGAGGAGGGCGGCTCCTGGGCGTACGTCGAGCTGTCCGATTTCGCGGACGGCCGCCCCGCGCGCGGGTTCATCCCGCTGGGCGCGGTGCAGTAACCACAAAAGATTCCCTGGGCCGGACGCGCGAGTGTCCGGCCCTTCCCATGCTGAGAAACAAGGGCGCGTTTCTAATGAACCGTTAATGTGTACCGCACCCGCGCTCTAATCCCGGCGGGGCATACTGCATACGTAACCAAGGGAACCGAAGGAGGAAAACATGGATCACATCGAGATGGTGGAGAAACTGCGCGAGAAGGCCAACGTATCCTACGAGGAGGCCAGGCAGGCGCTGGAGCGCAGCGACTGGGACCTGCTGGACGCGCTGGTGTACCTGGAGGGCCAGGGCAAGGTGCGCCGCGAGGGCAACGACACCTACACGACCCGCCAGGAGCCGGAGCCCCGCCGGGAGGCGGAACAGGACCTGCGCAGCGCGTTCACCCGGTTCTTCAGCTACGTCGCCGAGCTCATCAACAAGGGCAACAAGATCATGGTCGACGCGACCCGCCACGGCAAGGCCGTGCTGACCATCCCGCTGACGGTGCTCATCCTGCTGTTCCTGTTCATGTTCTGGTGGGTGCTGCCGCTGATGGTCGTGGGACTGTTCTTCGGCTTCCGCTACAACGTCCGGGGCAGCGGCGCCGCGGGGGCGGTGAACAAGGTCATGGACAAGGCCGCCGAGACCGCCGAGAACATCAAGCAGGGCGTCCGCCGCGACGACAGGCCGGAAGACGGCAAGTAATGGGTTCATCCGAACGGGGGAGCATATCCCCCGTTCAGTGTATTCAGAGCTAACCCTATAGGGATGAGCGGGGATAACGGGGGGGCAGAATGCCGACACCCGCAGTGCGGGATGAAGTCGGCATGGCAGCCCAATGAGCAAGGGAGGGTGACGAGCGAAAGCGAAGTCAACCGACCATTGTGAATTGAGGAACGAGAGTCCCCCGATGGAAATCGTGTCGGCCGGCTTTGCCGGCCGCGCGGGGCTTTTCGGCTCTGCCGGAAAAGTTCCGCAGCAATCCTCCAAATCGAAAAAGGTTCGCAAACCTTTTTCGCGCGTTGAAAGGAGGGCCGCGCCGTGGCAGAATGGACAGGCAAGACAACTGCGCGGGAGGGCCTGATGAACAAGATCCTGCTGGTCGAGGACGAGCCGAACATCGCCAGGTTCGTTGAGCTGGAGCTGTCCCACGAGGGCTACCAGGTCCGCAAGGCGGACGACGGGCGCGAGGGCCTGAAGCTGGCGGAGGAGGGCGGGTTCGACCTGCTGCTGCTGGACGTGATGCTGCCCGGCCTCAACGGCATCGAGGTGCTGCGGCGCCTGCGGCGCACGTCGGACATGCCCGTCATCATGCTCACCGCGCGGGACGCCGTGATGGACAAGGTGACCGGCCTGGACACCGGGGCGGACGACTACATCACCAAGCCCTTCTCCATCGAGGAGCTGCTCGCGCGCATCCGCGCGGCGCTGCGCAAGCAGAACAGCCGCAAGACCCGCGAGATGGCCTACGGCCCGCTGTGCATGGACGTGGACCGCCACCTGGTCACCGTGGACGGCGAGGCGGTGGAACTCACCGGGCGCGAGTTCAGCCTGCTGCAGGCGCTGATGGAGAACCAGGGCATCGTCCTCTCCCGCGAGACGCTGATGGACACCGTCTGGGGCTACGGCTTCGTCGGGGAGACCAACCTCGTGGACGTGTACGTGCGCTACCTGCGCGCCAAGATCGCCGAGAAGACGCCTCGCCGCCTCATCCAGACGGTGCGCGGCCTGGGCTACGTGCTGCGTGAGGAAGAAAATTGAAGCCACCCCGCCCCATCCCGCCCATCAGCGAGAGCCGCCACATGAACCCCATCGCCCGCCGCATCGCGCGCGGGTTCCTCAGGCGCACCGCCGCGACCATCCTCATCGTCAACCTCCTGCTGCTCGCGGCGGCGTTCGGCATCTTCGTGGTCTCCGCCGAGCGGGCCGCGCTGGGCAGTTCGTGGACGCCCGTGCTGCGCCGCGAGCTGGTGCTGCCCGAGGGCGGCGGCCTGCTGTGGCGGCTGGAGAATGCGCGCATCGCGTACTCGGTGGAGGGCGGAGAGACGCAGTTCCTGGACGCGGGGGCGTTCGTGACCCTCGTGCTGCGCGTGTCCGGCGTGCTGCTGGCCGCGGAGGCGCTGGTGCTGTTTGGCCAGTACCGTGGCGAGCGCAGGCGGGTCATGCGGCT
>DATHTQ010000326.1:0-13147 GCA_035463055.1 Candidatus Limnocylindria bacterium | reverse complement strand
GCCGGTACGCGCTGCGTATGCTGCTGGATTTGGCGGAACACCGGGAGCAGGGGTATACGGCGCTCAAGGAGGTGGCGCAGCGGCAGAACATCTCCCAGCGCTACCTCGAGCAGATCCTGCCGCTGCTGGCGGCGGGACGGATGCTGCAGGCACAGCGCGGCGCGCAGGGCGGCTACCGCCTTGCCCGGAACCCCGCGGACGTGCGGGTCGGCTACATCCTGCGCCTGACGGAGGGGGACCTGTGCCCAGTAGCGTGCCTGGCGGAAGAGGCCGAGGAGTGCGAGCGCCGCGGCGTCTGCACCACCCTGCCCGTCTGGAAGGGGCTGGAGCGGGTCATCAACGATTACCTGGACGGCATCACGCTGGCGGACATCCTGCGAGAGCGCGCCGGGGAGGAAGCGTTGGCGGGCAGTTAGGCGCCGGAGCCGTTCTCCTCCCATGCCCTGAGGTGGAAAACGGCGGGCAGCGCCATGTCGATGCGCTCGATGAGCCCTTCCTCGTTGCAGTGCGGGATGGCGAGCGTGCCCACTTCCTCGCCGTCGATGACCTGGCTGAGCAGCACGCACGGCCTGCCTTCGCGGAAGAACGAGGGGACCGGGTCGCCGGGCTTGAGGTGGTGGCCGGTGAGTTCAGCTACGGATACGCTCATCCCGTCCCCGGGCTCCCGCAGCGTCTTGCCCTTGCTGCGGAAATAGTTGATGACTGCGTCGCGGCCCTCCAGCCTGTCAAAGCGCCACTGCGACGACCAGACGCAGTCCTCCGCCAGCATGACGAAGAGGGGCCGGAAATCCCCCGTCTTATACCCCTGCGCGATGACGTGCGCCGCCTTTCGCTCCGCTTCCGGGTTCATCATGCCATCCCCCTCCCCCTTCGGGCGTCCCGGATGCGTTTCGGCGCGGCACCCGGGGCGCGCCGTGTTCAATGCGCTCCTTTATCCTGGCCGTAATAGGCGTTCTCCCCGTGCTTGCGCAGGAAATGCTTCCTGGAAAGCGCGTCCGGGGCCGGCGCTGCGCCGGGGCTGACCTGCCGGGTCAGCATCGCGATATGGGCAACCTCCTCCAGGACCGCGGCGTTGACGGCCGCCTCCCGCGGCGACGCGCCCCAGGCGAACGCGCCGTGGAACGCGCAGAGCATCGCGGGCACGTGCAGCGGATGGATGCCGCGCGCGCGGAGCGTCTCGATGATGACAAGGCCCGTGTTCAGCTCATAGTCCCCGGCGATCTCTTCGTCCGTCAGGGCGCGCGCGCAGGGGATGGGGCCGGAGAAATGATCGGCGTGCGTGGTGCCGAACAGCGGGATGTCCATCCCCGCCTGCGCCCAGGCGGTGGCGTATGCCGAGTGCGTGTGCACGATGGCCATGATCTCCGGGAACGCCCGGTACAGCGCGGCGTGTGTGGGCGTGTCGGAGGAGGGGCGCCAACCGCCCTCGACCACCTTGCCGTCCAGGTCGCAGACGACCATGTCCCGCGCCGTCATGCCGTCGTACGCGACGCCGCTGGGCTTGATGACCATCAGGCCCGATTCCGGGTCGCGCCCGCTGACGTTGCCCCAGGTGAACTTGACCAGCCCCTGGCGCGGCAGGTCCAGGTTGGCGAGCAGGACGGCCTCCCTCAGCGCTTCCAGCATGCCTTTGCCCCCTTATATGCTCATGCCGGCAGATGCCGGACCGCGGCGCGCTCCACCTCGAGCAGCGCCTTGAACCTCTGCATATATACCCCGAACCCCTCGACGTCCCTCGGGTCCGGCGCCATGGTCCTGCCCTTCATCCCGGAGAACACGCGGTCCTCGAGGTACCGGCCCAGGGTCTCCCCAGGCGCCTTCCAGGCCATGTAGGCGGCCAGGAGGCCGATGCCCCAGGCGCCGCCTTCCCCCGCGGTCTCCATGACGGTGACGGGCGCGCCGAGCGCCGCGGCCGTGAAGCGCTGCCCGGCTTCGCCCTGCTTGTACAGCCCGCCGTGGCCCACGAGCTTGTCCAGGCGCACCCGCTCCTCCTCCAGCGCCTCGAACCCGATTTTCAGCGTCGCGAAGGCGGAATACAGGACGCTGCGGGCCAGCGACGCCAGCGTGAGCCCGCCCGTGGGCGAGTGGGCCAGCAGCGGCCGCCCTTCCTCGAACCCGGTGATGTGCTCGCCGGAATAGTAGCCGCAGGTCGTGACGCCGCCCGCGTCCGCCGGGCCCTTCAGCGCCTCGTCGAAGAACACCTGGAACAGCTTCGCGCGCGGGATGTCCACCCCCGCGGCGGTGGCGAAGTCATGCAGAAGCCCGATCCAGGAGTTGAGGTCGGTCGTGCAGTTGCTGCCGTGCACGATGGCGACGGGCTTGCCGTCCGGCGTGCAGGCGATGTCGATTTCCGGGTGGATGGCGGACAAGGCCCTTTCCAGCACGACGATCGCGAAGATCGAGGTGCCCGCGGAGAGGTTGCCCGTGCGCGGGGCGACGGCGTTGGTGGCGACCATGCCCGTCCCCGCGTCGCCTTCCGGCGGGCAGAAGGGGATGCCGGCCCGCAGGTCCCCGTCGGGGTCCAGCAGCTTCGCGCCCTGCTCCGTCAGCCTGCCCGCCTCCCGGCCGGCTTCCAGGATGCCCGGCAGCACGTCCATGAGCCGCCACGGGTAGCCCTTGGGCGCTGCCAGGCCGTCGAACGTCTCGACCCTGCGCGGGTCGTACGCGCCGTGTTCGTCCAGCGGGAACATCCCCGAAGCGTCCCCGGTGCCCAGGTCCGTGACCCCGGTGAGCAGCCAGTGCACGTACCCCGCCAGCGTGGTCACCAGGCGGATGTCCTTTACGTGCGGCTCGTCCCGCAGGATGGCCTGGTACAGGTGGGCGACGGTCCAGCGCTGGGGGATGCTGAAATGGAACGCTTGGGTGAGCTCCTCCGCGGCCTGCCCGGTCATCACGTTGCGCCAGGTACGGAACGGGACCAGCAGCCGCATCCCCTCGCTGAAGGCGAGGTAGCCGTGCATCATCGCGCTCACGCCGATGCCCGCGAGCGCGGTCAGGGTGACCCCGTGGCGCGCCGCCGCGTCCGCCTTCAGCGCGCGGTAGGCGGCTTGCAGGCCGCGCACGGCGTCCTGCAGGTCGTAGGTCCAGACGCCGTCCACCAGTTGGTTCTCCCACTGGAAATCACCCGTGGCAAGGACCGCGTGGTCAGGCCCAACAAGCACCGCCTTGATGCGCGTGCTGCCCAGCTCGATACCCAGGACCGCCCTGCCGCTTCGGAGGATGTCCGCCGCCGTTTCCATATCGTCCACCCTTCTATCAGCGGTAGAGCGCGTGGCCCAGCATGATGTCCTGCTTGAACCCGCGCAGCGTCGTGTCGCGGCCGATGATGAGCGCCTCGATGCCCATGTGCTCCGCCCAGTCCGCCATCTGCTCGCTGGTGAGGTCGTAGGAGAACGCGGTGTGGTGCGCCCCGCCCGCCAGGATCCACGCCTCCACGCCGGTCGTGAAGTCCGGCCGCGGCTTCCAGAACACCGTGGCCACCGGGAGCCTGGGCATCGGGTGCTCGTTCTCGACGCAGTCCACCTCCGCGATGATCATGCGGAAGCGGGTGCCCAGGTCCACCAGCGAGACGCCGACGCCCGGGCCGGTCTTGGAGGTGAAGACGAGGCGCGCCGGGTCCTCCCTGCGGCCCATGCTCAGCGGCAGGCAGCGTATGGCGGCCTTTCCCTGCGCCAGCGTCGGGCAGATCTCCAGCATGTGCGCCTGCAGGATGCCCTCCTTGCCGGGGACCAGGTTGTAGGTGTAGTCCTCCAGCATCGAGGTGCCCTTGGCGCCGGGGATGTCCGACGTCATCAGCTTCATCAGGCGGACCATCGCGGCGGTCTTCCAGTCCCCCTCGGGGCCGAAGCCGTAGCCCTTCTCCATCAGCCGCTGGATGGCGAGGCCTGGCAGCTGCTTGAGGCCGCCCAGGTCGTCGAAGTGCGTGACGACGGCGTGGTAGTCCTTCTCCTTGAGGAACCGCTCGAACCCGATCTCGATGCCCGCCTGCACCGCCACGTGCGCGCGGAAGTCCTTCTCCTCGCGCCCGTCCAGCAGGATGTCGTACTTCGCGTAGTACTCGTCCACCAGCGCGTTCACGTCGGAGGCGGAAACGGCGTTGACGGCCTCCGCCAGGTCGCCCACCGGCCAGGCATCCACCTCCCAGCCGAACTTGACCTGCGCCTCCACCTTGTCGCCCTCGGTGACCGCGACGTTGCGCATGTTGTCCGAAACGCGCATCACGCGCAGCCGCGCGCTCTCTACCACGCCCACCGCGGTGCGCATCCACGAGGCGACGCGGGCCAGGGCCCGCTGGTCCTTCCAGTGGCCCGCGACGACCTTGCGGGGGATGCCCAGGCGCGTGACCATGTGGCCGTACTCACGCCCGCCGTGGGCCGACTGGTTCTCGTTCATGAAGTCCATGTCGATGCGGTCCCACGGGATTTCCTCGTTGAACTGCGTATGGAAATGCAGAAGCGGCTTGCTGAGGACCTTCAGGCCCGCGATCCACGACTTGGCGGGGGAGAAGGTGTGCATCCACGTGATGACACCCGCGCATTCCCGGTCCTCGTTGGCCTCGAGCATGGTGCGCCGGATGACGTCCGCGGTGATGAGCACGGGCTTCTGGACCAGCGGGTAAGGAAGCGCGCCCGAGGCGTTGAGCTCCGCGACCATCTGCCCGGCGTGCGTGTCCACGTTTTTGAGCGTCGCCTCGCCGTACAGGTCCTGCGAGCCGACCAGGAACCAGAACGTATAGCCAGTTTTCATGAAAAACACCTCACGTCGTATTGGATGCCCCCGCGGGGCACGGGACGCGCGGCGCGCGCCGCGTATTTGGCTTATTGTAACATACGTCGCGGCTGTTCGTACGGATTCGCATAAAAAAAGGGCCCGCCAGGCCTCGGCGAGGTCAGCCCGGCAGGGAGAATATTTGTGCGCCCATCAGCGCCGCCTGGGCGGGCTCGTGCGTGACCAGCAGGACGGTCTTGCCTTTTGACATGTCGAGAATGACCTGCGCCGCGCGCTGCGTGTTCTCCAGGTCGAGGCCCGCGAACGGCTCGTCGAGCAGGAGCGCCGCGAAGGGCACCGCCAGCGCCCGCGCAATGGCGACCCGGCGCTTCATCCCGCCGGACCAGCGGGCAACGGGCTCCCTCGACGCCGGATCCAGCCCGAGCGCGGTAAGCAGCGCCGCGATCTCGCCGTCCCGCCCCCTGCCACACACGAGGCGCAGGTTCCCCGCCGCGCCCAGGGCCTCCACGAGCCGGTCCTCTTGGAACACGCAGGAAACGGGCCTGGGGCACAGGATGGTGCCCGCGTCGGGCGTCTCCAGCCCCATCAGCAGGCGCAGCAGCGTCGTCTTCCCGCTGCCGGAAGGCCCGGACAGGCAGCTCACGCGGCCCTCCGGAAACGACAGGCTGAGCCCCTCGAACAGCGCCTTGCCGCCGAACCGCTTGACCAGGCCGCGCACTTCCATCACAGCCGCGCCAGCCCTTTCCCCAAGGATTGGAGCAGCGCGCGCAGCCCGGCGGCGCACAGCGCGCTCATGCCCACGATGACGACGGTCCACGCGAACAGCTCGGGCGTGCGCAGGCTGACCTTGATGATGTACAGCTTTTCCCCTACGGTGCCGGCCGGGATGCCGATGAGCTCCGCCGCCACGCCGCTCTTGAAGCACATCCCCAGCGCCGCCAGAAGCCCCGCGCGCAGGTGGGGCAGGACGCGCGGCAGCGCGACGTACAGCGCCCGGCGCATCCCGGGGACGCGGAACACCGCGGCCATCTCCGCAAGCTGCCTGTCCCTCTGCCCCAGCCCCTCCAGCGTCGCCTCGTATACCACGGGGAACGCGACGACCAGCGTCACCAGCGCCGACAGGCTGCGCGACCCGGCCAGGATGATGGCGAGGACCGCGAAGCTCGCGACCGGCATGGAGCGGGCGGCGCTGACCGCGGGGGCGAACAGGTGGCGCAGGGGTGCGTACCGCGCGCCAAGGACGGCCGCGCCCGCCCCAAGCAGCGACCCGCCCAGGAACCCCAGCAGGAGGCGCGCCGCGGAGCGCAGCGCCGTGAGGTACGTATCCGCGGACACCAGCAGCCGCGCGAGGCTTTGGACGACCGCGAGCGGGGACGCGAGCAGGAACTCCTGCCCCACCGCCCGCGCCGCCGCCTCCCAGATGCCTAACCAAAAAAGCGCGGCCAGCAGCCGCGCCAGGGTTTCCCTGCGCTTAAGGGGACGCATAGAACGCGCTGTCGGGCGGCGAACCGCCGACGGACGCCGGGTCCATCGCGTGCATCGCCGCGTAGAACGCGGTGAGCAGCGCCACCATCTCATCCCCCGCGATGTAGGTGATCCCGCTTCCGGGGATAGCGAGTCGCGCCGCCTGGGCGTCCAGGATGCCAAGCTCCTCCATCCAGGCCGCCGCCTCGTCCGGGTGCGCGTTGACATAAGCCTGGGACGCGTCCTGCAGCGCGAGGAACTCCTTGATGTCGGAAGACCGGTTTTCGAGGACGTCGCTGCGCGCGACGGTCACCCCGGTCACCAGCGGGCCGTAGCCCGCTTCCTCCCACAACTGGCCCAGGGCGAGCGCGGTCCTCGCCCCCGGCGCCCTGTGCAGGACGAGGCTCACGAACGGCTCCGGCAGCAGGGCGAGGGAACCCCGGTCCGCCATGAACGCGGCCGCGGCCTCGCTGTGCTCGCTTTTCCACTCCGTCGCGGGCTCCCCCGCGCCGTGCAGTTCCAGCAGGCGGGTCAGGACGAACTCCGGCGTGGACGCCTTGCCCGCGGCGTACAGCTTTCTCCCTGCCAGGTCCCCGATGCCCAGGGCGGTGTCGTCCCACGACAGCACGCGCAGCCTGCCCAGCGTGTTGACGCTGACGGCGCGCACCGCGCCGCCGGTGCTGCGGTACAGCACGGCGGCAAGGTTCACCGGGAGGAGGGCGACGTCCAGCTCACCGCGGGCGATGAGCGGCACCAGCGCGTCCGGGCTGCCAGCGAGCGTGAACGCGGCGCCGCCGTCCTTCATCATCTTCGCGAGGCCCATCGCCGTGGGGCCCCGGAGCGCGCCGACCCTAAGGGGCTGCGCGGCGGCCGCCCCCAGCAGGCAGCAGAGGACAATGGCGGCGGCGATGGCCCGCTTCAATGGCCGCCCTCGTCCCTGAGCTGCTCGTTGTACCTGCCGCGCCGCGTGTAATGGGTGTGCAGCAGCGCGTGGGACTGGACGCTCAGCGGTTCGAGCAGGAAGTCGTCATAGAGCTTGCGGATGACGGGGTTGTCGTGGGACTTGCGCAGCTTCTTGCCCTGGTCCACCGCGCGCAGGCCCTGCGCGCGGCTGGCCCAGGCATCCCGCAGCGCCGCCCGCGGCTGCCCGCCGCCGGTGACGCATCCGCCCGGGCATCCCATTACCTCGATGAAGTGGTATCCGGCATCGCCGTCGCGCACCGCGTCCATGGCCATGCGGGCGCCCTTGAGGCCGCTGGTGACCGCGACCTTCGCCGTGAAGCCCTCCAGCGGGGCGTACTGGGGCAGGCACCCCTCGAACTTCACGTCCGCGACGCGGACCAAAGGCCGCGCTGGGTCCGGCTCGGGGCGCAGGCTGTCGGGCGGCAGCTCGCGCCCGGTGACCAGCTCGTACACCGTGCGCAGCGCCGCCTCCATGACCCCGCCGGTCACGCCGAAGATGTCGGCGGCGCCGGTGGAAATACCGAGCGGCTGGTCGAAATCGCTGGGGTTCAGGTTCGCGAAGTCGATGCCCGCCTCCCGGATCATGCGCGCAAGCTCCCGCGTGGTGATGACCGCATCCACGTCGCGAAGCCCCCCGTGCTCCATCTCGGGCCTGGAGGCCTCGAACTTCTTGGCCGTGCAGGGCATGACGGACACGACGAACACGTTGGCCGGGTCCATGCCGAGCCGGTTGGCGTAATAGGCCTTGATGATGGCGCCCAGCATCATGTGGGGGGACTTGCAGGAGGAGAGGTGGTCCAGCATCCCCGGGTACTCGTGCTCGGCGAACTTAACCCAGCCCGGGCTGCAGGAGGTGACCATCGGCAGCACACCCTTGCCGTGCTTGAGGAAGTTCATCGCACGGCCCAGGAACTCGCTCCCCTCCTCCATGACGGTGAGGTCGGCGGCGAAGTTCGTGTCGAAGATGTCGTCGAACAGCATCTCCTTGAGCGCGGTCGCCAGCTTCCCGGTGACGGCCTGCCCCGGGGGAAGGCCGAACTCCTCCCCGATGCCGACGCGCACCGCAGGCGCGACCTGCACGACCACGCGCTTGTCCGGGTTGTTGATGGCGTCCCACACCTGCTGGATGCCGTCCTTCTCGCGAAGGGCGTTGACGGGGCACGCCACGATGCACTGCCCGCACTCGCTGCAGTTGACCTGGGACATCGAGAGGCCCTGCGCGGGGCCGATGACCGTGTTGAAGCCGCGCCCCTGGGGGCTGAGCACGCCCAGTCCCTGCACCTGCGCGCACACGCTGACGCAGCGGCGGCACTGGATGCACTTCCCGGCGTCGCGGATGATGTTGGAGGACAGGTCCACCTTCGAGGCGGACCGCTCCCCCTCGAAGCGCACGGCGGTGATGCCCAGCGTGCGCGCAAGGGTCTGCAGCTCGCAGGCGCCGGAGCGCTCGCAGGACAGGCAGTCCCTCGGGTGGTCGGACAGCAGCAGCTCGCAGTTGATCTTGCGGGCCTGGCGTACGCGCGCGGTGTTGGTCCGGACCACCATGCCGTCGCGGACCTTGACCCTGCAGCTCGCCGCCAGGTTGCGCACGCCCTCGATCTCCACCATGCACATCCGGCAGCCGCCGAACTGGTGGACGCCCTCGAGGTAGCAAAGGCTGGGGATGTAGATGTTGAAGTCCATCGCGGCCTGGAGGACGGTCTGCCCTTCCTTCGCCTCGACGACCTTCCCGTTGATGTTGACCCGCGCGACGCCGGGCCTGGCCTCTTCCCTGGGCATCTCGGTCTTGTGCACCTGTTACCTCCTGTCGCACCTGAGGCACCGCGCGGCTTCCGCGACGGCGAAGAGCTTGCGGTATCCCTTGTTGACCTCGCGGAACCCCTGCACGCGCGCGGCCGGGCTGAGCTCCTCCACGGGGAAGCGCCCGTACTCGGTGCTCTCCTCCTCGGCCATCGCCTCGGGGATGTCGATGGGGCGGCCCTTGTTGAGCTTGCCCTCGCCGCCCAGGAAGACGTCGATGCTCTGCGCGGCCTTCTTGCCGTCCGCGATGGCCGCAATCACGGTGTCAGGCCCGCGCACCAGGTCCCCGCCGGCGAAGACTCCCTCGATGGAGGTCATCAGGCTGTTGCGGGAGGTGACAAGCGTGCCCCATGCCGTCACTTCGACGTCGCGGCTGGAGATGAACGGGAAGTCCGCGTGCTGGCTGACGGCCGGGATGACCATGTCGCACTCCAGCACGAACCCGGAGCCCTCGACGGGCCTGGGCCGCGGCCTGCCCTTGCTGTCATAGTCCGCGGGCTGCATCCGCTGGCACGAGATGCCGCGGACCCTGCCCTTGTCGTCGCCGAGGATCTCCAGCGGGGCGACCAGCGTCTGGAGCGTGACACCCTCCTCCAGCGCCTCGCGGATCTCGGCCGCGTCGGCTGGCATGTCCTCCCGCTCGCGCCGGTAGATGACGGTGACCTGCGCTGCGCCCAGGCGCAGGCAGCTGCGCGCGGCGTCCATGGCCGTCGAGCCGCCCCCGATGACCACCACGTTCTTGCCTGTCTTCACGCGGCGCCCGCTGTGGATGTCCTTGAGGAACGAGAGGCCGTGGTACACGCCCTTGAGGCCCTCGCCGCCGATGCCCATCTCGTTGGGGAACTGGGTGCCGGTGGTCAGGTACACGGCGTTGAAGCTCTCGCGCAGGTACGCGAAGGAAATGCTCTTGCCGACCTCCTGGTTGAGGTGGATGACGACGCCCTCCTGCTCGATCTGCCGGATCTCGTGCTGCAGGATGTCCTCGGGCAGCCGGTATTCCGGGATGCCGTAGGCCAGGGTCCCGCCCGCCTGCGACTGGCTCTCGAACACCTCGACCGAGTAGCCGAGCCTGGCGAGGTAGTAGGCGCAGGTGAGCCCGCTGGGGCCGGCGCCGACGACCGCGACCCTCTTGTCGTTGCGGGGGTACTTGATGTCGTCGGTATAGCTGCCCTCGTGGTTCATCGCGTAGTCGGCCACGAATCGCTTGAGACTGCAGATCGCCAGCGCCTCGTCGCGCTGCGCCCTGCGGCACTTGTCCTCGCAGGGATGGGTGCATACGCGCCCGCACACGCCGGGGAACGGGTTCTCCTGCCGGATGAGCCGGTAGGCGTCCAGGTAGCGGCCGTTCTGGATGAGGGCCATGTAGCCGGGGACGTTGATGCCTGCCGGGCACGCGTTCTGGCAGGGGGAGATGAACATGGACGAGCAGACCCCCGCCTCGCAGTGGTGGGCCTTGATGTGGTCCTCGTATTCCTCGGGGAAGAAGCGCAGCGTGGACATGACCGGGTTGGGCGCGGTCTGCCCGAGGCCGCACATGGCCGTCTGCGAGATGTTGTAGGAAAGCTCGCGCAGCAGGGGCAGGTCCTCCTCCCGGCCGCCGCCCTGGGTCACACGCTCCAGGATTTCCAGCATCCGCTTGCTGCCGATGCGGCAGGGCACGCACTTGCCGCAGGACTCGTCGCGGATGAAGTCCATGAAGAAGCGGGCCGTGTCCACCATGCAGGTGTCGTCGCTCATGACCACCAGGCCGCCGGAGCCCATGATGGCGCCCAGCGAAATCAGCGACTCGTAGTCCAGCGGGGTGTTGAGGTACTGCTTGGTCACGCAGCCGCCCGAGGGGCCGCCGATCTGGGCGGCCTTGAACCGGCCGTTGCGCGGGATGCCGCCGCCGATCTTGTAGATGAGGTCGCCGATGCGGTACCCCATGGGCACTTCCGCGAGGCCGGAGTTGCGGATGTCCCCGGCCAGGGCGAACACCTTGGTGCCCTTGGACTTTTCCGTCCCGATGCCGGCATACCAGCCGCCGCCGTTTTGGATGACCGCGGTGACCACGGCGAAGGTCTCGACGTTGTTGATGATGGTCGGGCGGCCGAACAGGCCCGACTCGAAGGGCAGCGGGGGCTTCTGGGACGGCTCGCCGCGCAGCCCCTCGACCGAGCGCATCAGCGCGGTTTCCTCGCCGCACACGAACGCGCCAGCCCCGATGCGGGTCTCCAGGTCAAAACTGAATGCGGTGCCCAGGATGTCCTCACCCAGCAGCCCCGCCTCCCGCGCCATGGAGATGGCCGCGTTCAGGCGCTGCACCGCGATGGGATACTCGGCGCGGATGTAGACGTAGCCTTTCTGCGCGCCGATCGCGTAGGC
Organism: Candidatus Limnocylindria bacterium; assembly: GCA_035463055.1. GTDB lineage: Bacteria > Bacillota > Clostridia > Christensenellales > Aristaeellaceae > UBA6115. Next base: position 1,828 of record DATHTQ010000326.1, on the reverse strand, counting down.
GCCGATCATCATGCCCTCGATGAGGCCGAACGGGTCGCTCTCGATGAGCGCGCGGTCCATGAACGCGCCCGGGTCGCCCTCGTCCGCGTTGCAGATGAGGTACTTGACGTCCCCGGGGGCCTTCAGCCCCGCCTCCCACTTCATCCCCGCCGGGAAGCCGCCGCCCCCGCGCCCCCGCAGGCCGGAGCGCGTGACTTCCGCGACGACCTCCTCGCGCGTCATCCCCAGCGCCTTGTGGAGCGCCTGGAACCCGCCGGCGGCGACGTAGCTGTCCAGCGAGTCGAACTCCACCCGCCCGCAGTTGCGCAGCGCGATCTTCAGCTGCTCGGAGAAGAAGGGGACGTCCCGCATCAGCGGAACGTGCCGGCGCTTGAGCTCGTCGTACCAGGTGTGCTCCTCGGCGATGTCCCCGCCGACCACGTGCCGGGCGAGGATGTCGCGCGCCATGTCGGGCGTCACCTTGACGTACAGCGCGCCCTCGGGCTCGATGAGCATCAGGGGGCCCTGGGAGCACAGGCCCATGCAGCCCACGAACGTCAGCCGCGCCTTGCCCTCCAGGCCGTTGTCCCGGATGAACGCCTCGGCCGCGTCGCGCGTGGCGGCGCAGCCGCCCGACACGCAGGCGCCCCCGCCGCAGACCCGCACGTGGTACTGCGCCTTGTCCTTCGCCTCATATGCCTCTGCGATGGCCCGCAGGTCCTGCAGGCCGCTGATCCGTTTGCCGTCCATCGCGCCGCCCCCCTTACGCATACCGGGCCAGGATCTTTTCCACCTTGTCCGGGTTCACCTGCTGGTGCACGTCCTCGTCGATCATCAGCACCGGCGCGAGGCCGCATGCGCCCAGGCAGCGCGTGATGACCAGCGAGAACCTGCCGTCCTCGGTGCTCTCGCCCACGCTGATGCCCAGTTCCTCCTCGATGCGGTCCACGATGCGCTTGCCGCCCCTGACGTAGCAGGCGGTGCCCATGCAGATGCGGATCGCGTGGCGCGCGCGGGGGATGGTGGAGAAGTACGAGTAGAAGCTGACCACCCCCGACACGAAGCTCAGCGACTCGCCCATGCCGTCGGCGACGACGCGCTGGACTTCCAGCGGAAGGTAGCCGTATATCTCCTGCGCGAGGTGCAGCACCGCGATGAGGCAGCCGGGCTTGCCGCGGTACGTGTCGATGACCTTCAGGATCGCGTCCCGCTTTTGCCGGTCTTCCTCCTGGGCGCCGGCTGCGGCCTTGGCCTGTACGGTTTTTTCGCTCATGGTCCCTCCCGGGCCGGTAGAAGGTTGCTGCTGTTGTGGGGGAAGAAGGGAAAGGGCTGTCCCGCGGGATTCGCGGCCAGCCCGAGTATAGCACCGCAATGGCGTCATGAGGGCGCGTTGCAGCGGTTATTCGAATGTTAATGGGACACTATACGTCCCACCCCTGCGGAAAGTGTCCCTGTGGCCGCTATTCTTTGGCTGTTTGCAGGATGCGCTCGATGATGCCGCAGTTGCGGATGGTCTCCGCGAGTGCGAACCCCGGCGCGCGCCGGTTCAGGATGGCGTCCGCGAAGTCCTCCATCTGCAGCACGTAGCGGCTGCACGGCTCCACGGGGACCTCCTCGGTCACGCCGTCCCGCGTGAGCAGGATGGGCGTGCCGGTGTCCGCGAACGTGTCCCGGATGAGCAGGCTGCCCTTGGTCCCGCAGATCTCGCTGACCAGGGCGGACTGCGCGTCAAAGCCGCCGTCCACCGCGCAGATCGCGCCCGAGCGGTACTTCAGCACCGCCGTAAGGGAACCGTCCACGCCGTCCCTGGCCGTCTTGAGGGCCTGGATGGACACCGGCTCCTCCCCCA
>DATHTQ010000325.1:0-8289 GCA_035463055.1 Candidatus Limnocylindria bacterium | reverse complement strand
CCGCGGGTCACCCTTCCGGTCACCGCGGCCTCTTCCTGCGGGAAGCGGATCAGCATCCCCTCGTTGGTGAGGCAGAACACGTCGTCCTTTTTGCGCAGGGTCTCCACAGTGACGACCTCGTCGCCCTTGCCCAGCGCGATGGCGGCCACCTTCGCGCGTCGCACCGCGTACTCTTCCATCTGCGTGCGCTTGACCATGCCCTTCCTCGTGAAGAAGAACAGGTCGGGCTGGCCGGCGCCGTCGCCCGGGGGCATATCCACCACCGCCACGCACGCCTCGCCCGCTTCCAGGCCGCCGAGCACGCCCGCGAGCGATATCCCGCGGTCCTTGGGGCGCAGCGACTCCTCCAGCGAGGAGACCGGCACCTGGTAGCAGTTGCCCTTCTGCGTGAAGAACAGCAGAACGTGGTCGGTTTCGGTGAAGAACGTATAGCGGGGCGCCTCGTCCGACCCGTTCCCGGTTTCCATCCTGTCGAACAGCCGCCGATGCAGGCGCCGGAGCTGCCCGCCGCGGGTAAAGACGACCACTGTCTCCTCTGCCACGGGGGCCGCCGCCACGGTGGCGCGCTCGAGTTCCTGCGGGTCCTCGTCCACGATGCGCGTCCTGCGTTCGTCCCCGTACTGCGCCGCGATTTCCGTCAGTTCCCGCCGGATTACCTGCCGCAGCCGCGCCTCGCTGCCCAGGATGGCCTCCAGGGATGCGATGAGCTTGCCGGTCTTCTCGTAATCCTCGCGCAGGGCCAGCAATTCCAGCCCGGTCAGGCGCTGGAGCCGCAGGTCGAGGATGGCCTGCGCCTGGGCGTCGGAGAACGCGAAGCGCTCGATGAGCCTGGCCTTCGCCTCCTTGGCGTTCTTCGACGCGCGGATGAGCGCGATGACCTCGTCGAGGCAATCCACCGCGACCATCAGGCCCTCCAGGATGTGCATCCGCTGCCTGGCCTGGGCCAGCTCGTACCGCGTGCGGCGGGTGACGACGTCTTTCTGGTGTGCGATGTACCTCTCCAGCGCCTCCTTGACGCCCATCTGCACGGGCTTGCCGCCCGCGATGGCGACGATGTTGACGCCGAAGGTGATCTGGAGGTCGCTGTAGCGGTAGAGGTAGGCGAGGATGGCCTTCGGGTCCGCTTCCTTCTTGAGCTCGATGACGGCGCGCATCCCGGTGCGGTCCGACTCGTCGCGGATGTCGTGCACGACGCCCAGGACCGATTTCTTCTCCTCGGTCAGGCGCAGGATCTTCTCCAGCATCTGGGCCTTGTTGACCTGGTAGGGCAGCTCGCTGACGCACAGCAGGCTCCGGCCCGCCCTGCCCTCCTCGATGTCGACCTTCGCGCGCAGCGTGAGCCGGCCGCGCCCGGTCCGGACTGCGGCCTCGATTTCCGGCGTGTCCAGCAGCAGCCCGCCCGTGGGGAAGTCCGGGGCGGGCATGACGGCCATGATGTCCTCGACCGACGCCTTTGGGTTGTCCATGACGAGGATGGCGGCGGTCACGCACTCCCTGAGGTTGTGCGGCGGGATGTTGGTGGCCAGCCCCACCGCGATGCCCGACGCGCCGTTGACCAGCATGTTCGGGTAGCGCGCGGGCAGCACCTCCGGCTCCTTGAGGGTGTCGTCGAAGTTGAGGGCGAAGGGCACCGTATCTTTCTGGATGTCGCGCAGCATCTCCAGCGCGAGGGGCGACATGCGCGCCTCGGTGTAGCGCATCGCCGCAGCGGTGTCGCCGTCCACCGAGCCGAAGTTGCCGTGCCCGTCCACCAGCATGGCGCGCATCGAGAACGGCTGTGCCATGCGCACCAGGGCGTCGTATACGGACGTTTCCCCGTGCGGGTGGTACTTGCCCAGGCAGTCCCCGACGATGCGGGCGCACTTGCGGTGCGGCTTGTCGGGCGTGATGCCAAGCTCCATCAGGGTGTACAGGATGCGGCGCTGCACGGGCTTGAGGCCGTCCTCGGCGCGAGGGAGGGCGCGCTCCAGGATGACGTGCTCGGCATAGGGCATCATGCTGTTCTCCAGCACCTGCTCCAGCGGCGCCTCGACGATCTGGTCCTGCCGGGTCTCCGGCTGAATTCTCTTTGCCATCTCTACCTCAGGCCCTGCGGGCCGCGAAGGTGTCTTCCTTGTTGAAGTTCGCGTGCTCGCTGATGTACTCGCGCCGCGGCTCGACCTTGTTGCCCATGAGCACCGTGATGAGCCGGTCAGACTCGGTGCCGTCCTCGATGGTGACCTGCATGAGCTTGCGCCTCGCCGGGTCCATCGTGGTGGACCAAAGCTGCTCCGGGTTCATCTCGCCCAGGCCCTTGTAGCGCTGCAGCGTGTAGGCCTTGTTCTTGGGCGTCAGGCGCGCCAGTTCGCGGTCGTCGTAGGCGTAGAACTCTTCGCTTCCCGTGCGGATGAGGTACAGCGGGGGCATGCCGATGTACACGTGCCCGCCCGCGATGAGCTCGCGCATGTAGCGGAAGAAGAACGTGAGCAGGATCGCCCGGATGTGCGCGCCGTCCTGGTCCGCGTCGGAAAGGATGATGACCTTGTTGTACTTCAGGTTCGCGAGGTTGAAGTCCCGGTCGATGTTGGTGCCCAGTGCCGTGATGATGGAGCGGAACTCCTCGTTGGCCAGCACCTCGTCGATGCGCTTCTTCTCGACGTTCAGCGGCTTGCCCCGAAGCGGGAGGATGGCCTGGAACCTGCGGTCGCGGCCCTGCTTGGCGCTGCCGCCGGCGCTGTCGCCCTCCACGATGAACAGCTCGTTCTCCAGGGGGTTGCGGCCCGTGCTGCTGGAGAGCTTGCCGACCAGCGGGGCCGCCTCCAGCTCGCTCTTTGCGCGGGCGACGTCGCGCGCCTTGCGGGCGGCCTCGCGCACGCGGGCGGCCTTGACGGACTTCTCGATGACCGAGACGGCGGTGTCGGCGTTGCGCAGGTCCTCCAGGTAGTCCATAAGCCGCTGGTACGCCATCGCCTCCACGGCGGGGCGCACCTCGGTGTTGCCCAGCCGGCCCTTGGTCTGGCCCTCAAACTGGGGGTTGGGGACGCGCACCGCGAGCACCGCGGTCATCCCCTCGCGCCAGTCCTCGCCGGCGAGGTTGTTGTCCTTCTCCTTGAGCGCGCCGATCTTGCGCGCGTAGTCGTTGAACGCGCGGGTCAGCGCCGTGCGCAGGCCCACCTCATGGCTGCCCCCCTCGGCGGTGGGGATGTTGTTGACGTAGGAGAACAGCGACTCGGAATAGGAGTCGGTGAACTGGACGGCGCATTCCATCTCGATGCCTTCGCGCGCGCCGTCCAGCAGGATGATGCCGGGGTGCAGGGGGGCCTTGTCCTGGTTGAGGAACTTGACGTAGTCCGCGATGCCGCCTTCGTAGCGGAACACCTTTTGCTCGTTGTGCGGCGGCGCGGCGCGCTCGTCGAGGAATTTGATGGAAAGGCCCCGGTTGAGGTAGGCGAGCTCCCTCAGGCGCCGCCCGACCTGCTCGCCGTTGAAATCCGTCTCTTCAAATATGGAAGCATCGGGCAGGAACCGAACGAGCGTGCCGCGCTTGCGGGTGCTGCCCACGCGCTCAAGCTGCGTGACGGGACGGCCGGGCAGCGTCTTGTTGGTCTTCGGCTCCCGAACGGCCTCGAAACGCATGCGCCAGTGGGTCCAGTCCCGGAAGCTCTCGACCGCCATCCATGCGCTAAGGGCGTTGACGACCGACGCGCCGACGCCGTGCAGCCCGCCCGAATAGTTGTAGTTCCGGTGGTCGAACTTGCCGCCGGCGTGCAGCTTGGTATAGATGACCTCCAGCCCCGACACCCCGAGCTGGGGGTGGGGGTCGACCGGCACGCCGCGGCCGTTGTCCCATACGCTGGCGGAACCGTCACGGTGCAGGGTGACCGCGACCTCGCTGGCGTGGCCGTTGGCGGCCTCGTCGATCGCGTTGTCCACGATCTCCCACAGCAGGTGGTGCAGCCCCCGGCTGCCCGTGGAACCGATGTACATCCCGGGCCGCAGCCGGACCGCGTCCAGCTCCTGCAGGACCTGGATATTCCCCGAAGTATATTCCTGCGCCATCATCGCTCCTTCTATTGAATGCAGCCCCTGGAAATGGGGCGGCAGGCAGGGCCAACACTTATTATACCATAGGTCCTTGGCGCCCTCAATAAAAGCGCGGGCGCGGTTTACATCCCTTTACGCCTGTGCTATGATACCCCGCGTGGCATCAACCGCAGGCTCGGGTCCCCGACGCTCCGACGAGACGCTGGGCCCGCGGGGATACGCGGCCGCCACCCGCAACAACAGGAGGAAACCATGGACAAGGTCAAGAAGGCTGGCATCATGTCGCAGTACGCGCGCCATGAGGGCGACACCGGTTCCCCCGAGGTGCAGATCGCACTGCTCACCGAGCGCATCAACCACCTCAACGAGCACCTCAAGGACAACAAGAACGACCACCACAGCAGGCGCGGCCTGCTCCTGATGGTCGGTCAGCGCAGGGGACTGCTGGACTATATCCGGCGCATGGACATCGAGCGCTACCGCACCCTGCTGGAACAGCTGGAGCTCCGCAAGTAAACAGAGCGAGGCGGTCGAAACCCGGGAGCCGGGTTTCGGCCTTTTTGTACGCCGCGGAAAGGGTATACTCCGCGTGTGAGTCAAGGAAGAAGAGGGGAAGGTCAAAGAATGGATTTCAAGCACTACGACACCATGTTCGCGGGGCGCGAGCTGCGCTTTGAGTTCGGCAAGTACGCGGAGCAGGCCAACGGGAGCGTGCTCGTGCGCTACGGCGACACCGCGGTGCTGGTGTCGGCCACCGTCAGCGAGACCGCGCGCGAAGGCGTGGATTTCTTCCCGCTGAGCGTGGACTACGAGGAGAAGATGTACTCCGTGGGCAAGATCCCCGGGGGCTTCATCAAGCGCGAGGGAAGGCCGACGGAAAAGGCCATCCTGACCAGCCGCCTCATTGACCGGCCCATCCGGCCGCTGTTCAACAAGGGCATGCGCAACGACGTGCAGGTGGTCGCCACCGTGCTGTCGGTGGACAACAACAACACGCCGGACATCGTCGCGATGCTCGGTTCCTCCCTGGCGCTGGCCGTCAGCGACATCCCCTGGGGCGGGCCGACCGGGTCCGTGCTGGTGGGCCGCATCAACCGCGAGTTCATCCTCAACCCCAACGAGGAGCAGCGCGCCCAGAGCGACATGCACGTCGTCGTGTCCGGCACCAAGGACGCCATCATGATGGTGGAGGCCGGCGCCCGCGAGGTGTCCGAGGAGGTCATGCTCGACGCCATCATGTTCGGGCACGAGGAGATCAAGCGGCTCGTCGCCTTCCAGGAAGGCATCGTCGCCGAGATCGGCAAGCCCAAGCGCGAGTTCCCGCTCAACGCGACCGGGGACGACATCAAGAAGGCCGTGCGCGAGTACGCGCTGGAGAAAGTCAACCACACCTTCTCCTCCTACGTCAGGGCCGAGCGCCACCAGCGCGAGGAGGACACCAAGGCCGACGTCATGGCGCACTTCGCGACGGAGTTCGCCGGGCGCGAGGACGAGGTCGCCGACGCGCTGTACAACCTCAACAAGGAAATCATGCGCCGCAAGATCATCGACGAGGGCGTCCGCCCCGACGGCCGCGGCGAGGACGAAGTCCGCCAGATCTGGTGCGAGGTGGGCGTGCTTCCGCGCACCCACGGCAGCGCGGTGTTCACCCGCGGGCAGACCCAGGCCCTGACGGTCACGACCCTCGGGTCCCTGCGCGATGCGCAGATGCTCGATGGCTTGTCCAACGAGGATTCCAAGCGTTACATCCACCACTACAACATGCCGCCGTTCGCCACCGGCGAGGCGGGGCGCATGCGCTCGCCCGGCCGCCGCGAGATCGGCCATGGCGCGCTGGCGGAGCGGGCCCTCGAGCCCGTCATCCCCAACGAGGACGAGTTCCCGTACGCGCTGCGCCTGGTCAGCGAGATCCTGTCCAGCAATGGCTCCTCCTCGATGGCTTCCGTCTGCGGCAGCACGCTGTCCCTGATGGACGCGGGCGTCATGATCAAGGCCCCGGTCGCCGGCGTGGCGATGGGCCTCATCAAGGACGAGTCCACCGGCAAGGTCGCAGTGCTAACCGACATCCAGGGCCTGGAGGACTTCCTGGGTGACATGGATTTCAAGGTCGCCGGCAGCATGAACGGCATCACCGCCATCCAGATGGACATCAAGATCAAGGGCATCGACAAGCCCATCCTGCAGCGCGCGCTGGAGCAGGCCCTCAAGGGCAGGCTGCACATCCTCAGGATCATGCTGGACACGCTGCCCGAGCCGCGCAGGCAATTGAGCAAGTATGCGCCCAAAATCATCACCTTCATGATCAACCCCGACAAGATCCGCGAAGTCATCGGCCCCGGCGGCAAGATGATCAACAAGATCATCGCGGACACCGGCGTCAAGATCGACATCGAGGACGACGGCCGCGTCGCCATCGCCACCCCGGACGAGGCCGCTGCCGCCAAGGCGCGCCGCATCATCGAGGGCATCGCCAAGGATGTTGAGGTCGGCGAGGTGTATGAGGGCAAGGTTGTCCGCATCCTGAGCACCATGGGCGCCTTCGTCGAGCTGCTGCCCGGCAAGGACGGCCTGCTGCACATCTCCAAGCTCGCCAACGAGCGCGTGGAGAAGGTGGAGGACGTGCTGTCCATCGGCGACATGATCGAGGTCAAGGTGTCCGAGATTGACTCGCAGGGTCGCGTCAACCTCATCCGCAACGACATGGAATACAAGCCCCGCAGCTTCAGCCGCCCCGCCGGGGACGAAGGCGCCCACCGCCCGCCGCGCCGCGACGGCCGCCCGCCCAGGCAATAACACCCGCATAACCGGCGCCCATCACCGCGGCTTGTCTCACCGACAAGCCGCGTTTGGCAGGGAGGAACATGGTCAGGACACATACCTTCGAAAACGGGCTGACGCTGCTGATGGAGCGGCTGCCCCACCTGCGCTCGGCGGCCGTCGGGGTGTTCGTCAAGGCGGGCAGCATCGTGGAGGGGAAGGACGAGAACGGCCTGTCCCACTTCATCGAGCACATGAACTTCAAGGGGACCCAGACCCTCTCCGCGCGCCAGCTGGCGGAGGAGATCGACCTGCTGGGCGGGAATGTCAACGCCGCGACGAGCAAGGTCGCCACGAGCTTCTACGCGCGCGTGACCGACAAGGACCTGCCGCGCGCCGTGCGGCTGCTGGCGGACATGATGGTGCGCCCCGCCGCCAGCGGCGCGGACTTCGAGCGCGAGCGCCAGGTCATCCTGGAGGAGATCGCGATGGAGGCCGATTCGCCGGAGGACGTGGTCTACAACCTCGTCCACAAGGGCCTCTACGGCGAGCAGACGCTCTCCCAGACCATCCTGGGCACCAGGGAGGCAATCTCCTCCTACACCCCGGAGGCGCTGCAGGCGTTCCGCGGGCGTTTCTACCGACCCGGCAACGCCGTCGTGGCGTGCGCGGGACGCTTCGACGAGGACGCGCTCATCGCCCTGTGCGGCGAAGCCTTCGCGCAGTGGGAGGGCATGGGCCGGGAGGAGTACCCGCACAACGAGGTGCTTCCCGGGGATGCGTCGCTGGCGCTGGACAAGGATATCGAGCAGGCGCACCTGTGCCTGAGCTTCAGGGGGCTCAGCAGCAGCAGCGCCGACCGCCACGCGCTCATCGCGCTGTCCACGGCGTTCGGCGGCGGGGTGTCGTCGAGGCTGTTCCAGCGCGTGCGGGAGGAGCGGGGCCTCGTCTACAACATCTATTCCAGCCCCTCCTTCTACCCGACGTGCGGCGAGTTCACCATCTACGCGGCCTGCGCGCCCAAAAGCCTGGACGAGGTGCGCGGCATCATCGGCAGCGAAGTCCAGAGCGTGCTGGACGCCGGCCTGACGGACAAGGAGTTCACGCAAACCATGGCGCAGCTCAGGACCGGGTTCGTGCTGGGCATGGAGAGCGCCTACACCCGCATGGCCGGCATGGCGATGTACCTGCTGCTGCACGGCAAGGTCGTCACGCCGCGGGAATCGCTGGCCATGATGCAGAAAGTCAAGCTCCCCGGCGTGAACCGCGTGGCACACGACGTGCTGGGCGGCGAGATGAAATTGTCCGCAGTCGGAAAGAAAATGTCCAGACGCCTGGGTGCGAAGGGGGTGAAGCGCAATGGACAGGCTTGAGGAAATGCTCGGGATGCAGGCGGAGCTCAACGCGCGCATCCGCCGGCGCCCCGGCCTGGAGGAATTGGACAGCGGCGCGTGGATGCAGAAGTACGCCATCGCGCTCATCGCGCTGTCCACGGCGTTCGGCGGCGGG